>JAHITJ010000011.1 GCA_018817795.1 Myxococcota bacterium
AGACTCGACGGCTGGTTGGCAAGCGTCCATTCTTTCGTGACGAAGAAGCCTTCGGATTTCTGGACCGATTTCGATTTCGATTTCGATTTCGGGGGGAGTGGACCCTTCAGCTATGAATTGAGTTAGAACTCGACTGCCCTGATGTAATTCACTCTGTTTGTTGACTTACCCCCATACATCGGTATTCTGGAGCGCGTCTTTATCGCGGACCTGTCGGCCGCGGATGTCGTGCACTGAATGAATCATATCCAGCCCTTCATCGTTGGCGATTATCTGTTTGTCGAGCTTCTCAGTTCGACGCGCCCGTTTTTCGTGCACCGTGTGGTCGACCTCTCCGAGCGGGAGTTCTCGTATTTCAAGTCGTTCAAGAACGTCCAGCCCGAGTACCTCGCCAATCCCGTCTTCTCCACCGACCTCGCCCACGAGGCTTCGACCCTGCGTGCCCTCCACAATCCGGCGGTCCCGCAGTTCTATGACTACGGAGTCGTCAACGGGCAGGCCTACCTGGTCTACCGCTACGTCTGGGGCAAGAGCGTGCTGCAGATCCTGCGCGAGCTCAAGCGCCACCAGAAGATGCTCTCCGACGCCTATGCGGTGCACATCGCCAGCGAGGTCGCGCGCATCCTGGCCAAGGCGCACTCGATGCACACCAAAGTGTTCCCCGAAGGCGTGGTGCACTACAATCTCAGCCCGCGGAACATCCTCATCTCCTACTCCGGGCAGGTGAACATCGTCTCCTTCGGCCACCGCGGGCCGAGGATCGCCCGCGAGAACCTCGAAGAGCTGGACTTCCGCAACCTGTCCTATCTTTCGCCCGAGCAGGTCTCCGGCACCGATCTGTCGTTCAAGTCCGACATTTTCACCCTCGGGAGCATCCTGTACGAGATGCTCACCGGCGCGCCGCCGTTTCTGGAGAAGGCGCCAGACAAGGTCATTCACCGCATCTCCAGGTGCTCGTTCTCGGCGGCCTCGAGCATCAACCCCATCGTCCCGCGGGAGCTCGACCGCCTGCTGTCACGTTGCCTGACGGCCTACACCAATGACCGCTTCCCCTCGGCCGCCGAGCTGGCCCGCGAGCTCGACGACTACATGCTGCACCACTATCCCGAGTTCAGGTCGGGCAAGATCACCCGGCTCATGAAGTCGCTGTTCAACGACGAGATCGTCGCCGACATCCGGTTCTTCAAGGATCTCGGTGAAAACATCATGCATCGTGACAAGAGCCTGATTCAGGGCATCGCGCGGCGCATGTTCGACGAGATCCAGGAGGGCCGCCGGCGCACCGGCGACGACACCATGGGCATCGAAGCGGCCCAACTGGGACTCAAGGCCAACCGCCAGCACACACGCCCCGCCGCAGCTTCTCCGGCTCCAGCGCCCCTCGCGGCTCCCGCGTCCACGGCGTCGCCGGGCCGCAAGCGGAAGCCCGCCAAGCCGGACCCGTCGCTGCGCGAGCCGGTCACGATCTCGAAGACCTTCGAGGCCATCGGCCGCGAGGGCGTCAACCACACCCCGCGCCAGGATCCGTTCTTCGAGAACGAGGACAAGAACCTCATCGGCCCGCCCCTCGACGCCGACAGCGTCCGTCCCAGGCCCGTCACCCGGGAGCATCCGGTCGCGGAGCTGGTCCGGTCACCGGCCGATCTCACTCCCACGACGGCCGACGCGCCGTCCACCATGGCCGACGCCCATCCGCAGATCCATGCGAAGTCGCCGTCACGACCGCACCCGAAGGCCCGGAAGGCCACGGGCGCCATGCTGCCGGACCCCACCGAGCCGCCGCGGCTCATCGTTTCGGGCGTGTCCGAGGTGATCGAACCCACCGGCGATGACAGCGGTCCCATGCCGGCGATCATGCGCAACACCGCCGTGGCCCCGCCGGAGTACCCCACACGCGGGCAGACCGAGTTCGTCGACGCGCGCGACCAGCGAAACGCCCTGATCGGAACGGAGATCGGCGAATACGCCATCACCGGCATCCTCGGCTGGGGCGGCATGGGCACCGTCTACGAGGCCGTGTCGACCACGATCGGCAAGGAAGTGGCCATCAAGGTGCTCGATCCCGCCTACTGCGACGATCCGATGATGGCCCAGCGCTTCCTGGCCGAGGCCAAGGCCGTCAATTCGATCCGCAACCCCAACATCATCGACATCTACTCGTTCGGCATCTTTGATGAAAAGTACCACTACTTCGTCATGGAGAAGCTCAACGGCACCACCCTGGGCAACTACCTCCAGTTGAACAAGACCGTGTCCTTCGCGGTGGGCGCCGAGATCCTGACCCAGGTGTTCTCTGCGGTCACCGCCGCCCACGGGAAGGGCATCATTCATCGCGACCTGAAGCCGGACAACATCTACCTCGAGAAGCGGCCGCTGATGGATAACTACGTGAAGATCCTGGACTTCGGGATCGCCAAGTTCAACATCGCCGGCAGCAAGACCGCCGCGGTCAAGACTGGCACGCCCATGGGCACGCCGCAGTACATGAGCCCCGAGCAGTGCACGGGGGAAGGCGTGACCGAGGCCAGCGACATCTACACGCTGGGTGTGATCGTGTTCGAGATGTTCACCGGACACCTGCCGTTCAAGAAGAACAGTTACCTCGAGATGCTGCTGGCGCACCTGCGCGAGCCCCCGCGCCTGCCGTCGAGCCTGGTGCAGATGGACCCCGAGCTCGAGAACCTCATCCTCTGGGCGCTGCAGAAGGACCCTGAAAAGCGGCCCCATACGGTGCGCGAGCTGGCTGAACCCCTGCTGGCCTATCTCCAGGGCAAACTGTAAAGAATCCAGAAAAGAAGTGGACCCGCGCCGCGAAGGTGCTAGCCTGATGCATCGCACGACGAGAGGAGTGCCCGTTTCATGAAACATCCCGTTTCACAGTTGCTGATCCCGTTGGTCCTGCTGGCCCTGTCCTGTGCCGCCTGCGACGACGACCCGAAATCCAAGGACACCGTCAACAATACGAACAATACGAACAACACCAGCAACGTCAACAACCAGATCGACCCGACCGACGCACTGTACCCGCGCGACCGGGTGCTGGAGGTGCAGATCACCCTGTCCCCGGCCGACTGGGCGGCCCTGCGCGCCCAGCCCAGGCCGACCGATGCGTCGAAGACGACCTGCAACCATCAGCCCACTGAGACCGGATACACCTATTTCCCGGCGACGATCACCATCGACGGCCTCACCGTCGAAAACGTCGGCGTGCGCAAGAAGGGCAACCTGGGCTCGGCTTCGTCGGCCCGCCCGGGGCTGCGGGTCAAGCCCCACGAGTACGTGCCAGGCCAGCGCATCGCCGGCCTCAAGGCCATGACCCTCAACAACAACCACCAGGACGACACCCTCATCAGCCAGTGTCTGGGCTATGAACTGTTCCGCGCCGCCGGGCTCCCGGCCTCGCGCTGCGCGTTCGCCCACGTCACGGTCAACGGCGAGGATCTTGGAGTCTACTCCAACGTCGAGACCATCCGCGAGGAGATGCTGGCCCGCCACTTCACCGATCCGAGCGGGCGCCTGTACGAGAGCGGCGGCGACTTCGTGTTCGGCGGCACCGGCGGCTTCGAGCCCAAGGTCGACGAGACCTCGCCCGACTGCAGCGATCTGGCCCCGGTGGCCAACGCGCTGGCCGCGACCGACGACCAGCTCGTCGTCCAGCTGGGTGCCGTGCTCGATCTGCCACGCTTTTTCCGCTACTGGGCCATGGAGGTCGTCACCGATCACTGGGACGGCTACGCCAACAACCGCAACAACTTTTTCATCTATCACGATCCGACCTCTGACCAGATGAGCTTCCTCCCGTGGGGCATTGACGCCCTGTTCTCCGGCCGTGAGCGCTCCACCCGCCCGCTTTCGGTGTACGCCTGCGGCGCGTTGGCGTGGCGGCTATATTCTGTGCCAGAGACCCGTGCGATGTACCTGGCCGGGCTGCGCGACGTGCTCGACACGGTGTGGGACTCCACGGCCATCCTGACCGAGATCGACCGCATCGAGGCGCTGCTGCGCCCGTTCGCCGATCCCGGGAACACCGGTGAGTTCTCCGCGCGTGTCGACCGCGTGCGCACCTTCGTGGGTGGACGCGAAGCCACCCTGCGCGCCGAGCTCGACGCCGGCGATCCGGTGTGGCCCTACGCCGCCAACGAGTCGTGCCTGATTTCCATCGGCACCATCGACGCCACGTTTGACACCACCTGGGGCACGCTGGACACCTTCGGCGTGGGATCGGGCACCATGGGCGGCACCATCGGCGGCGTCGACGTGACGTCCACGACGGTGTACGCCAGCGCCGGCATCGACGGGGAGGGCAAGGGCGTCCTCCAGCTTTTCGGCGAGCTGCCCGACGGGCGCTACGCAGTGGTGTTCGTGATCGTCAACGACCCCGCGCGCATCGTCCCGGGCACCCTGTCGATCAATCTGGCCGACGTCGCCGCCGTGATGACCTTCTATGATCCTGCCACCGACACCGCCAGCGGAGGCGGCCTCATCCTGCCGGGCACGCTCACCCTCACCGCCGGCGATCCCGTCTCGGGCGCACCGCTGACGGGCTCCCTGACGGGCACCGTGCTCGAATTGTGACAGCCCCCGCGGCTGGGGATGTCCCCTGTAGTGGTTCTTGTGTTGGAATGTAAATAAATATCTGAATTGAAAAAGAGGTGGCTTGAGGGCGCGTTGGTGCTAGAAATAGCCGTCGCACGATGAAAGGAGTGCTCCCCACATGAAGAAACTCAACTATTTGCCATTAGTCCTGTTCCTGTCGCTGGCGTTTTCCCTGTCCGCCTGTGACGAAGACAAAAAGAAAGAAAACAACGTCAACAACGTCAACGCCGAGATCTGTGACAACACCCTCGACGACGACGGCGACGGCGACGTGGACTGCGACGACGCGGACTGCTCGACCTCGGCCAACTGCATCCTCAACAACGTCAACAACATGAACAACGTCAACAACGATGTGCCGTGCACGGCGCCGCCGCGCGAGTTCTGGAACTACGACCTCACGGTCATGCCGCCGCGCAACGTGCAGATCGCGTCCACCTGCTACGGCGAGGGCGACCACGTCTACGTGTACGTCGCCGACGACGCCTGGACCGACGGGACCGTCGACGCCAGCATGGTCGCCAACATCGTGACGGCCTGGGAGACGGCCACCGCGGGCAATGCGCTGGCGGGCATCTACGAGTCCGTCACGTCCGTGATGGGCCTGCCCCCCGACGTGGACTCCGACCCGCATGTCGTGGTGTTCATCTCCAAGCTGGGCTCGTACAACGGCACCGCCTTCGACGGCTACTTCCGCCGCGAGAACCAGGTCCCGGGCTCCAGCTCCAACCTGACCGAGATGGTCTACATCGACTGCGAACACCACGCGCCCGACTCCGACTACCTCCTGGGCGTGCTCGCCCACGAGTTCCAGCACATGATCTCGTATGGCCTGGACGACTCCGAGGAGGGCTGGCTCGACGAGGTGTTCTCACAGGCCGCGATGGTGCTCTCGGGCTACTGGTCGGACCTGGCCGCGGGCAACTCCTACCTGGCCAGCCGCACGGGCACCTCGCCGCTGCTGGTGGCCGACTCGCGCGACTTCTCCTACGGCGCGGGCTTCCTGTTCGCCTCCTGGGTGCTCGACCAGTATGAAGGCGCCTTCTTCGGCGACCTCGTGGCCGACACCGACGTGGGCATCACCTCGTTCAACGACGCCCTGACGCTCTACGGCGAGACCGGCTTCGACCTCTACGACCTGATCCTTGACTGGGCGGCCGCGAGCCTGCTCAACGACCCCACCATCGGCTCCGAGAGCCGCTACGCCTACACCACGCTGGGCGACGCGGTCATCGCGCCGAACCCGACCGCGGGCACCCTGGGCACCGCCGTGGCCGTCAACCTGCCGCTGGCCACCTACAAGTATTACGAGTACGACATCCTGGCCAACCAGGAGATCGTGATTACGTTCGACAACCCCGACGACGTGCGCATGCTGGCCATCTTCCGCGGCGGGGACGTCGTGCAGATGCTGCCCGTGGCGATCATCGGGGGCGAGGCGCACCTGACCACCCCCGAGTGGGACGGCTCCTGGACGTTCATCGTGATCCGCGCCGTGGGCTCTGGCACGGTCGGCTTCACGGTCGATACCCAGGCTCCCCCCGCCTAGCACCTGCCGCGGCTCCCCGCTTTTCCCTATCTACCTTCGAATTTCTCGACAGTATCTTTCCATTCGGCCGGAATCGACACGGTCTCCTTGGTGTCCTTTCGGAAGCACACCAGCACCGAGTCGCACGATGAGACCACGGAGCCATCCCCGACCAGGCAGATCTGCTGCAGCATCTTCAGGCTCTTGTTGCCGAAATGGTAGATGGTCGTGCGGACCTCGACGCTGTGGGCGAACAACACCGGATAATAGAAATCGGTCTTGTTCGACGCAATCACGAGGGCCAGCTCGCCGTCGAACAGTTCGCCGAAGAGGTTCATGAAGTAGTGCACGCGCCCGATGTCGAAGTACTCCTGGATCTTGGCGTTGTTGATGTGTCCCATCATGTCGATGTCGTTGAAGCGGATCTGGATGGGCACGGCGTGACGGAAGGTGGGCGTCTCGGTCGTCGCTGGCATGGTCATGGGGGGTCTCGTCTCCGGAGCGCGGTTGGCGCCTACTTCATCATCTTCTTTGCGAACGCCATCGCGCGGCGATCCAGCGTGCGGTCCTGGGCGACCACCGTGAGATCCGTGCCCCCGGTGACCTGGTGCAGCATCGGGATCTTCTTGAGGCCCGCGTAGCCGGCGAGGTACTTCAGGCTCAACTCCACGACCTCCACGCCCGAGCCCTCGGCGTCGCCCTCGGAGGTGGCGATGCAGCCGAACCGCACCGACTTCAGCGGCGTGACCAGTTTGCCCTTTTCATCGTAGTCCACCAGCGCCTGGAAGCGGTCGGTGACGGCTTTGAGCTGGGCCGAGAAGTTGAAGAAGTACACCGGCGTGGCCAGCAGCACGATGTCATAATCGGCCAGGCGGTTGATGACCTCGGCCGTGGCGTCATTGATCGCACACCGGAACTTCATGGGCCGGCACCGGTAGCACGCGGCGCAGCCCCGGGGCTTGTTCCCGAGCCGGGCGCAGTCGACGTACTCCACGGCCAGCTCCTCGAGCTCGGCCATGGACTCCAGCACCCGCTGGGCCACGAACGCGGTGTTGCCGTTCTTGCGCGGCGATCCCATCAGCAGCATGACTTTTTTCATGGTTCATTCCTTCTTTCTATGAAATTCTTCAGTTTTTCCAGCTGGCTCTCCGTGTCGCGAAGGCCCAGTTCGTACAGTGTGGTCAACTGCTTCGGATCATGGCTCAGGCGCGCGACGCGCGGCTTTTCCTGCGGCCGCAGGATCAGCACCGTGCCCTCCTGCTCCATCCGCTCGACCTGATCCAGCGCGCGGTTGTAGCGCTCGTGCCGCGTCAGCATGGCCTCGACCAGCTTCGGATAGCGGCGGTACACCACCTTCAGCAGCGGCTTGAGGTGGTTCACCGGCTTCTTGCGGTAGCCCGGTTCGCGGCTGAGCACCACCACGTGTCGCGTGTTGCCCGCCGCGATGGAGCGCGCCAGCGGAATGGGCATCGCCACGCCGCCGTCAAGCAGCTCGTGCCCGCGGAACCGCACCACCGGGCAGAGCAGCGGCAGGCTCACGCTGGCCCGCAGGACCTCGAGGCGCTCCGTGGCGTCCTCCTTGCCGAAGAACACCGCCTCGCCCGTGTTGCAGTCGGTGGTGCCGATCTCGTAGCGCGTCGGCGACGCGTGAAACGTCTCGAAGTCGAAGGGGTCAAGCCGCGCCGGAATCTCGCCGAAGATGAAGTCGTGGCCGACGTAGGAGCCCCGCAGCAGCCAGCTTCGCCAGCTCATGTAGCGCCAGTCGCCGATGTAGTCGACGTTGACGCGCAGGCCGCGGCCCTTCTGCCGGGACACGTAGGTGGCGCTGTTGGACGCCCCCGCGGACACCCCGACCACGTAGGGGAAGTGCAGCTCGTGCCGCAGCAGTTGCTCGAGCACGCCCACAGCGTACATCACGCGCATGCCGCCGCCTTCGATGACCAGTCCAACCTTTTCGTCCATCCGCGTCCATTCCTTCCGCAGCCATCCGTATTGTACCGCCTTCCCCCTGTCAATCCCTTTCCCGTGGTTGACCACCTCCGTATGATTGCCATGGCGGGGATTTTCAGTTTCGTCCACCGCGGTTTCGGTTACGCTATGCATATTCGGTCGGACATGTATACGAAAATGACTTCTTCTATACATTATCCGATTGACATGTATAGGAAACCGCGCTTTTCTATATAAGTCTATCGGGAGTTGGGCGCCATGAAGATGTTTGACCTGGAGTTGTCGCCGAAGCGGTTTGAGACGCCGCAGATCCTGCGGAAGGTGGCCACCGCCGGCCGCAAGCTCGCCGAGCTCAAGGGCCTGGCGTCCTCGATTCCGGATCAGAAAATCCTCATTCACACGCTGGGTATACAGGAGGCCCGGGACTCCTCGGCCATCGAGAACATCGTGACGACGCAGGATGAGTTGTTCCGGGGTGAACTGATGCTGCGCGACGAGGACAATCCCGCAGCCAAGGAGGTCCTGCGCTACCGGGAAGCGCTGGGAACCGGCTTCGAGCTGGTGAGGAAGACGGGGCTGCTCACCGTCAATCACATCCTGAAAATCCAGGCTGTGCTGGAGAACAACGACGCGGGGCTGCGCCGGCTGCCGGGCACAGTGCTCAAGGATCCGTTCGGGCAGACGATCTACACGCCTCCACAGGACCCGGAGGAAATCGTGCGGTTGATGGGAAACCTCGAGCGCTTCATCAACGACCCGGACCTGTTCGACGCCGACCCCCTCGTCAAGATGGCGCTGATCCATTACCAGTTCGAGTGCATCCACCCGTTCTATGACGGCAACGGCCGCACCGGACGGATCGTCAACGTCCTGTACCTCGTGCTGCAGGGGCTGCTGGACATCCCGGTGCTCTATCTCAGTCGGCACATCATCCGCACCAAGTCCGACTATTACAGGCTGCTGCAGGCGTTGGAAACCCGTGACGCGTGGGAGGAATGGGTCCTCTACAACCTCGACGCGGTGGAGCGGACCGCGGCCGAGACCATCAAGACCGTCTCCGATATCTCCGCGGCCATCGCCGATTACCGGCAGCGGATCCGCGACACCTGCCGGTTCTACCGGGCGGAGCTGGTCGACAATCTCTTCATGAACCCCTACACGAAGATCGACTTCGTCGAGCGTGACCTGCAGGTCTCCCGGCTGACCGCCACGAAGTATCTCGACACCCTGTGCGCGGGCGGCTTCCTCGAAAAGCGCCGCGCCGGTCGGGCCAACTACTACGTCAACATCGCGTTGAACCGGATTCTCACCGGCTCCCCGTGAGCGCGGCCGTCCGGAATGTGACATCGCAACCGGTTTTCGGCCATAAATCAGACGGCGTTTATACAACGAGGTTGCGCACCCCGCGAGGGGATGGCATATTTTGTTGGACGCATTTGCATGTGGGAACGGAACCGGTGGAACTCATGAAAAAAATGCTGCTTGGCTTGTCGGGCGTGCTGGTTTTTTCGTTGTTGCTTCCGGGGTGCCCTGCGCCACCGCCAATAGAGTATTTATTCATCTCACCAAACGTGGTCAAAATTGACCTGAAAAATCAAGGGCTATGTAACCTGGATTCCCGGAGACACCTAACTATGCCGGCGGGTTGATGCCCAATGCATCATAAATTTGCCGCTGTTTTGTCAGGACCTCGCCAACGCGGATTTCATGGCACGGATTTTCAAAGCACTCAATCACATCCAATTTATCC
>JAHITJ010000093.1 GCA_018817795.1 Myxococcota bacterium
GCCAGACCCGCCACCACCGATGCAGCCAGACCCGCCGCCCGTGGAGCCGGTCCGGAAACCGGCCACCGGGGACGACTGGAACGCCCTGGCCCGGGTGCTGGGAGGTTTCTCGACCGATCTTCCGGAGAACTTCTCCGTCGTGCGGGACCTGCCGGCCTTCAAGACCTATGCCGGGCGCCTCGAGAAGATGTGGAAGCCCGTCGAGCAGAAGAAGAGCATCATCGAGAAGTGGGTCAAGACCGAGCTCGAAGCCCAGAACCGCGACTGCAAGACCCTGTTCTATCCGTTCTCCGGCCCCGACTTCCTGCACGTGCACCTGCTGTTTCCGGGCTGCCGTGACATCGTCATGATCGGGCTCGAGCCGGCCGGCTCGCTGCCGGAGCTCCCGAAGATCCTGGACAAACCCGAGAAGTTCTTCGCCAAGATGGAGGCGTCGCTGACGCACATCCTCACCCTATCGTTCTTCCGCACCAAGAGCATGAAGGATGATCTGTTCGGCAAGGAGGTCCCCGAGATCGACGGCACGCTGCCCCCGATCCTGTTCATGATGGCCCGCACCGGACAGAAGTTGACCGCCATCGAGCGCGTCCAGCTGGACTGGGACGGCAAGGTGGTGCCGTGGACCGGTGAACCGCTGCCAGACCTGCCCGAACCCCCTGCCAAACCGGGGCGAAAAGTCAAGAAAAAACCGAAGAAGGTCTGGAAGCCTTACTCCGGGCTGAAATACACCTACCTGGCCCCCGGGGAGACCACGCCGCGCACCCTGACGTACTTCTCGTGCAACCTCGCCAACGAGACCTACCGCGAGGTCGACGGGATCCTGTACCGGCCGGATCTGCAGAAGTACCTGGGCAAGCTCGAGATCTCCACCACCTACACCAAGGCGGCCTCGTACCTGATGCACGAGGGCAACTTCCACTGGATCCGTAGCTTCATCCTCGAGCACTCGCCCTCCTACCTGCAGGACGACTCCGGCATCCCCCTGCAGTATTTCGATGAGAAGAAATGGAGCCTCAAGCTCTACGGCCACTATGACATCCCCATCCAGTTGTTCCTGAAGTACACGCAGCCGGAGTTGGCCCGGCGCTATGCGGAACGCAAGAAGAGCCGCGCGCTGCCGTTCGGCATCGGCTACAAGGTCTGGCCGGGCCGCTCGAACCTTCAGTTGGCCGTTCGGAAATAACTATTCGTTGGGATCCTGGGAATCGGCGCCATCCTTCCAGATGCGGATCGTGGCGTCGACCTTCTCCTTGAGCTCGATGCCCTTGGAGACGGCCAGCATCACGCGGGGATGGCTGAGCACCTTCATGACGCGGGGATCGTTGACGACATCGAGCGCGCGCACCAGCACCCGGGACTTGATCTGCTCCAAATCGACGTGGATCATGGGTACAACTCCAGTGGATCCAAGGCTTGCCGGATCCGGTTTCGTTACTTCAGGTCAGCGCAGGTCTGCAGCCAGGAATCCGGAATGGGAACCCCCAGCCGGCGGGCCCGCCTGAGGTCGCGCAGGGCCTCGGGACAGCGCTTCAGGCGGAGATAGGTCATGGCCCTGCCGGTCAAAGACGCGGCGTGGTTCGGCGACCTGGCGAGCACCCGGTCGAACTCTGCGAGGGCCTCCTCATACCGTCCCAGGGCATGCAGCAGCACGCCCCGGCGGGAACGCCACTCCAACCGGTCGGGAGAGCCCGCCAGCGCCGCGTCGACGTCCGACAGCGCTTCGGCATAGCGGTTCAGCCCTATGCGGGCCGAGGCCCGGCCGACCAGGGCGGGTCCGTACCCGGGGGAGAGCTTCAGTGCGCGATCATAGTCGCGCTCGGCGCGATCCCACCGCTGGTCGTCGAGGTGCCTGCGCCCCTCGGCGCAGCGTTGCTGGAGCGGCGTGGAAGTCGCGCAGGACTGCAGCATCCACAACGCGGCAAGCAGCGACAGGAAGCGCATCCCGTTCCTACAGGCCGGCCGCGGCCTTGATCGCCTCGACGCGGTCGGTCTTCTCCCACGTGAAGGAGGGCTCGTTGCGGCCGAAGTGACCGTACGCGGAGGTGGCCATGTAGCGGGGCTTCAGCAGATCCAGCTGCTTGATGATGGCGGCAGGCCGGCAGTCGAAGACCTGGCCGACGATCTGCGAGATCTTCTCGTCGGGGAGGCGGCCGGTGCCGAAGGTCTGCACCATCAGGGACACGGGGTGGGCCACGCCGATGGCGTACGCCACCTGCACCTCGCAGCGGCTGGCCAGGCCCGCGGCCACGAGGTTCTTGGCGATGTAGCGGGCATAGTAGCAGGCGGAACGGTCGACCTTGGACGGATCCTTGCCCGAGAACGCGCCGCCGCCGTGACGGGCCATGCCGCCGTAGGTGTCGACGATGATCTTGCGCCCGGTCAGGCCGGAGTCGCCCATGGGACCGCCGATGACGAAGCGGCCCGTCGGGTTGATCAGGAAGCGCACGTCACGGGCCAGCCGGTCGGCCGGGATCACCTTGCGGACGACCTCCTCGATGATGGCCTCTTCGAGCTGCTTGTGCGTCACGTCGGGATCATGCTGGGAGGACACGACGATGGTGGCGATGTCCACGGGCCGGTCGTCCACGTAGTTGACCGACACCTGGGTCTTGCCGTCGGGGCGCAGAAAGGGCAGCAGTCCGCTCTTGCGGACCTCGGCCAGGCGCTTGGCCAGATGGTGCGCGGTCATGATCGGCAGCGGCATCAACTCGGGCGTCTCGTCGGAGGCGTAGCCGAACATCATGCCCTGGTCGCCGGCGCCCTGGTCGCCGGTCTCGTAGGCTCCGTGGCCTTCAACGCCCTGGGCGATGTCCGGGCTCTGCTGCTCGATGGCCGAGATCACGGCGCAGGTCTCGTAGTCGAAGCCCATCTTCGCGTCGGTGTAGCCGATGTTCTTCACGGTCTCGCGAACGAGATCGGGGAAGTGCACATAGCAGGAGGTGGTGATCTCACCGGCGATGAAGACCACGCCGGTCTTGGTGATGGCCTCGCAGGCGACGCGGGCCGTCGGATCGTTCTCCAGGATGTGATCCAGGATGGAATCGGAGACGGCGTCGCACACCTTGTCGGGATGTCCTTCGGTGACGGATTCGGAAGTGAACAGATAGGAACTCATCGGGATCTCCATTGGTTGAAAAAAAGGTGAAAGCGGTTAAGAGCCGGGTTCAACCAAAATTCCCGGCGCCAAGCTGAAGCATATATAGCAGAGTTGATTCCCGTTTCAAAGGGGCGATCGATTTCTTGAAGGTGACTGAAAACAGTTAAATATCCCCCGTCCCCGGCCGACTGTGTTTTTGCTGGAAAATCGAGGCCCGCCTGTGGTATACACGTGGCCGTCTTTCTGGAGGTTTTGTCCTATGGTTATTTGCTCACATTGTTATGAATTGGTCTCGAAGGCAAACCGCAGGGCGGTCGAAACCTGCCCGTTCTGCTTCCACATCCTGCCCGAGCCCGAAGAAACTCCGGTGCCCGAGCCCGAAGCGCTTCCCCAGGACTATGTCTATGTCGACCCGACCATCGCCGCGATGCAGAGCGCCCAGGCGGCGGCGGCAGCGGCTCCGGTGAAGAAAACCCACCACACGGTCGCCATCGTCGTGGTGGTCCTCCTGCTGCTCGGCGGCGGCGCCTTCTTCCTGTTCGGGCGCGGCGGCGGCGGCGGCGGCGGCGGCGGCGACGACAAGACCAAGGGCGGCATCAGCCCGAAGCTGGTCCCCGCGCTGAAGAACCTCAACAAGTCTGTCCTCGCCAAGGCCGAGAACTTCTTCCAGAAGACCTGCAAACCCTACCAGGAAGTCGGTTACAACTACCTGACCTCGATCGTGCTCAAGGGCGACAACTGGAAGTCCCTGATCGAACCCGGCTCGGGCTCCCCCACCACGGGTGAGGACTGGTACCTGTGCCCCCTGAAGATCGTCGATCTGGCCTCGAAGGCGGACATGAAGATCAAGCTCGAGACCCGCTTCCAGAGCGGCGGCCTGTTCGGCAGCGCCCGCAACTTCGGCAAGGTCGCCCTCGAGGGCCAGTCGATGAAACCCTTGAACGACTTCACCCTCCCCACCTCGGAGACCCTCATCGAGAACTGGGGCGAGGCCAAGGACGTGTTCTCCATCTACATGAGCTTCCTGAGCAAGGCCCCAGAGCCCATCAAGGTAATCAACGGGCGCTTCAAGCAGTACAGCCTGCGCAGCAGCGACACCCACATCATGATGCACGGCACCAAGATGGCGCAGACCGATCCCCAGGGCGGCAACAAGCAGTTCGGCAAGTTCGAGGCCGTGGTGCCGGCCTGGTTCGGAGAAGCCATGTCCAAGGAGCTTCGTGACTGGGGCACCGGCTGCAACACCGACGTGACCGAGCAGTTCCGCAAGATCGCCCAGGAATCCATCGACAAGCACGACGACCTCGAGGAGTTCAAGGATTCCAAGCAACTGAAGGAATACCTGGATGCAGCCGAGAAGGCCGGTCGCGCCATGTGCGACGCCATGCCCAAGGTCTGGAAGATCCTGGAACTCTACGATCAGGGCAAGGCCGGCGAGGTCGCCGCCATTCAGGCCGAGCTCAAGGCCTCGCTGGAAGCCGCCAAGAAGGCCTTCAATGTGGACCTCGAAGCCCAGCTCAACGCGATAGCGGCGAAAAAATGATCTCCCCCCGCCTCCTCCCGCTGACGTTCCTTCTCCTGATTCTCTTCAACCACTGCAGCCCGGTCCGGACCAAAAAGGATCCGGCGGGTGAAACGCCCAGCCCCATGGGCACCGAGATGACACCGGACATGGGCGCCCAGCCGCCAGCTCCGGGCGGGAATGCGGCCGAGGGTCTGCCCGTGCCTGCCCTGCCCGACGGAACCGCGCCGCTGGACTTCGCGAAGATCCCGGAGGTCCCGCTGCTGGCCGTCCCGGTGGCCGACGTGAAGGCGGCCGTTCCGCTCCTGGGCGCCGAGACCTGGTACGGCGTCTACGTGATGAACCAGAAGGTCGGCTACATGAGCAACGCCTGGTCCGTCAAGGACACGCCCGAAGGGCCCCGCGTCCTCCAGGTTCAGCAGTTCCACATGGAGATGAACGTGCTGGGCGGAAAAAAGACCATGGTCATCCGCACCACCTCCACCTATGACGGTGCCGGCGAGGGCGCGCTCCTCGAGCACGTCACCCTCCAGACGGCCGATCACGTGAAGCGGACGGTCACGCTGCGCCGCCAGCCTGATGGTTCCCACCAGGCCACCGTCGAGAGCGTCGCGGCCGGCCAGACCCCTGCGCCGCTGCAGACCTACACTTCCGACCGGCCCCTGGGCGGCCTGTCCGAGAGCGACCTGGCCTTCTCCCTGACCATCTCGCGGGATCCGAAGACCTGGAACGCCACCCGCTCCTGGCGGGCGCGCAAGTTCATGAGCACCGAGGTCACCGTCGCCCACGAGGTCGGCCGCGTCGTGAGCCGCACCGAGCGCAGGGTCGACGGCAAGACCCGTCCTTTCACCGTCGTCGAGACGATCTCCGACAACCCCAAGTCCCGCGTGGTCTCCGTGTTCAACGAGCTGGGCTTCATCGAGGTGAGCAAGATCGGCACCATCGAGATGCGCCACGAGGACAAGGACAAGGCCGCCGCCGGCATGGGCACGGAGATCGACACCGGCCTGTCCGCGGTGATCCCGCTGCCGCTGGCCGGCACGCCCGCTGCGTCGATCACCAAGCTGGTCCTCGATCTCAACGGACCCTTCCCCAACCCCGAGTTCCTCAACACCCACCGCTATCAACTCGACACCACCAAGGGGAAGAAACTGACCCTCAGCGTGGACACCATCGACAACCTCCAGAAGCCCGATCCCGCGACGCTCCCGGCGGACGTGAAGAAGTACCTGAAGTCCGAGCCCAACGTCGAGAGCGACGACCCGGGCGTGATCAAGCTGGCCAGGCTGGCCGCCGGCGGCGCCAAGACGCCGGTGGAGATCCTGCGGGCGGTCACGCTGTTCGTGGGCGACTACGTCGAGGACACGCTGCGCTCCGACGTGGAGAGCGCCCGGATGGTGGCCCAACTCAAGAAGGGCGACTGCACCGAGCACTCGATCCTGGCCACGGCGCTGTTCCGCGCCCTGGGCTTCCCGGCCCGTCAGGTCGGCGGCGTCGGCTACGTTCGCATGTGCGGCACCGATTCCTGCCTGGAAGGCCTGGGCTACCACGCCTGGACCCAGGTCTGGGTGGGACGCTGGATCGACGTGGATCCGACCTGGAAGCAGATGCCCGCCGACGTCACCCACCTGATGATGGGCGCCACCGACGACATGGAATGGCTCGAGAGCCTGGGCAACCTGAAGATCACCGTCCTGGAGAAAGAGGTGAGCAAATGAGCACGCGCGAACTCGACAACGCGATTTCCTTCCTGCAGAAGAGCCGCCGCGCCCACAAGCGCTTCGTCGTGAAACTGCCTGTGGTCGTGCGCACAGGCGGCAACGACACCGCCGGGGAGATCCACAACCTCAGCCTCGGCGGCATGTTCGTGGTGTTCCCGGGGCAGACCCGCCTCGGGGATCAGTTCGAGTGCCTGCTCTCCCTGCCGGGGGTCGAGCCTTCCCCGGTCCCGGTGGAGGTCCGCTGGTTCGTGCCCCGCAACACCGACTCCACCGCCTGCGGCCTGAAATTCCTCTCCATGCCCGACAAAATGCTCAAGGCCATCGTGGAGCTGTCCTCCGACGCCAATCTGCGGTAATAATTCTGTTGACCACATTTCCAAGGGAGGTCCTGCCATGAAACCTAGAGCCTTGATCCTGTGCGCCGACGGATCCGAAGAGATGGAGATCGTCATTCCCATGAACATGCTGCGCCGCGGCGGCGTGGAGGTGACGCTGGCCAGCCTCGCGCCCGGCCTGATCCGCGGCGCGCGATCCATCGTGCTGCAGCCCGACGCGGTCCTCAACGAGAGCATGACGGCCGATGCGCTGATCCTGCCCGGCGGCCTGCCCGGCGTGGAGCACTTCCTGCGCAACCAACTGGTGCTCAAAATGGTGAAGCGCCACTACGAGAAGGGCGCGTGGGTCTGCGCGATCTGCGCCGCACCGCTGGTGCTCGAGCAGGCCGGGATCCTCGAGGACGTGACCGCGTTCACCTCCCATCCGGGGGTGGAGGAGCGCTTCCACGCCAGGCTGCTTCACAAGTACTCCTTGGACCGTGTGGTGGTGTCCGGGCCGGTGATCACGAGCCGCGCGCCGGGCACGGCCTTCGAGTTCTCGGCGGCGATCCTGGCCCGGCTGCAGGGCGACAACGTCGTCGAGACGGTCCGTCGCAACGTCCTGTACCCCTGTGACTAGGAAGAGAATCACCTCGAAAGAGGGTAAAGAAATAGAATAAAGAGTTTAACCGCGGAAGTCGCGGAATACACGGAAGGGGAGGAGGTGCGCGTGGGGCCTACTGCACCAGGGGCTCGGTGTAGAACACGCCGAGCAGATCCTCGGTGGTGGAGATCGCGCCGCCGCTGCGGATCGACCAGGCGCGGAACTGGTAGTACATGCCCGGCACCAGCTCGGGACCGGCGTAGGGGACGACCACGTCGCCCGAGGACACGTTGGGGATCGTGTCGTCCTCCCAGACCAGCTCGCCGTAGGCGTTGTAGACCACGATGTGGTAACCGTCCTCGGAGGAGTCGTCGACCCAGGTGAACTCCAGGCCCACCGGTTCCACCAACTCGGGGCCCAGGGCGCCCGGATAGATGATTTCGAGGGCCTCGGTCACCTTGAAGGAGTCGTCCAGGGTCACCTCGGTGGCGGTGGCGCCGTCGACCACGATGTGCACGATCTGGGTGCCGGCGATGTTCGGGTCGGGGTCGCGCACGAGGGCGTCGTTCTCGAAGGCGGCCAACACCACGTAGCGGCCGTCGGGCACGCCGGTGATGGTGAACTCGCCCGCGACCGAGGGCGCTGCGGGGGGTTTTGGCGCGCGCAGGCCCGCGGGCACCTCGCCCTTGACGAACGTGTCACTGAAGGTGGACTCGGGCACCAGCACCACGGTGGTCAGCGAGCCGCCCGGCGCGTTGACGATCTGCACCGAGCCGCTGACCGAGACCAGCGGCGTATCGCTCTGGGTGACCTCCAGGTCGACGACCGGGGCCGCGGCCATGGTCACGTCCAGCGGGTTGAGCTGCAGGTCGGCCTTGTAGCCGCGCAACACATAGGTGTCGTCGGGGACGTTGAACAGGGTGAACCAGCCTTCGCGGTCCGAGAAGCCAAACGGCGCCTCGCCGGCGTTGGCGGCCGTCTCGAGCACCAGCAGCACGCCGCCGCCGGTGATTTCGCCGGTGGTGACCACGACCCGGCCGCTCACCGAGGACAACCCCTGCTCCTCGACGGGCAGCGGGATCAGGGTGACGTTGGTCAGGGCCGAGGCCAGGTGCCAGCCGTCGGCGGCGGGCACGGCGTCGGTGGCGTCCACGGGCAGCGAGGGCCGGATCCCGGCCGGGAACTGCTGGTAGTCCTGGGCAGCCGCGCGCAGGGTGAACACGCCCTCGGCCAGGGTGCCGTCGGCGTTGCGCTTGACGGGCACCTGCAGGCTGTAGCGGCCGTCGATGCCGGACAGGGCGACCGAAGTGGCCGCTGCGCCCGTGGCATCGGCAGCCAGCACGCGCGCGCCCTCGATGTCCTCGTCGTCGCTGGCGTCGGACACGCGGCCGTCGAACCACACCGGCTCATAGCAGGCGTACAGGTCATCGGTGCGCAGCTCGCAGGTCAGGCCCGCCGGGCAGGCGTCCTGGTTCACGGGGTCGCAGGGCGCCGAGCACACCGCGCCGTCCCCGTAGGGCACGCACACGGCATCAGGCGGATCACAGGCGGGCGCCTCGAGGTCGCATTCCTGCTGGCACTTGCCCGCGTCGACCGCGTAGGCGACGCAGGTCCACCCGTCGCCGCAGGCCGCGGCGTCGGTCGGATCGCAGGCCGGATAGCACACGAAGGTGTCCTTGGCCGGCAGGCAGGTCAGATCCTCACCGCAGGCGTCGGCCACGGCCGGATCACAGACGTCCAGACA
>JAHITJ010000094.1 GCA_018817795.1 Myxococcota bacterium
CCGCGCCCACCCACTTCGGCAGCCGTGCGACCGGCGCGCCCGTCTCCTGCATCCGTTCCCCGATTTTCCTGCGGATTTCATCGTTCATGGAAACCTCCTGGCTCCTTCATTTTATACAGGTGTTTTTCTGTGGTGACAATGCCCGTGTTCCCCGGGTAGACTCTCCCCTGATGAATACTCCCATCGTCTTCAACCGTCCGACCCGTGATCCGCTCCGGGAGCGCCCCCCGGAGAACCCCGTGCTGGCCGTGCTGTGGCGCCTGCGGTTCCTGATCAAGCAACCCCTGGATGGCCCCGGCTTCCTCTTCCGGGTGATCGTCTGGGGTACCTTCGCGTACATGGGCTTCGGGTTCCTGCTCGCCCCCCTGGCACCGGAGTCGGTCTCGGGCTTCTGGCACATGGTCAACCTGCCGTTTCACGAGGCCGGACACGTGATCTTCGGCTTCCTGCCGCGCCTGGGCGTCTCGATGATGGGCTCCGGAGGCCAGCTGCTGATGCCGCTGGTCTGTGGCATCATCATGTTCATCACCACCCGGGACACCTTCGGCGTGACGATCTGCCTGTGGTGGCTGGGCCAGAATTTTCTCGATATCGCTCCGTACATCGACGACGCCCGCAGCGGAACCCTGCCCCTGCTGGGCGGAAACACGGGTCAGACCTCGCCCTACGGCTTCCACGACTGGCAGTTCATCCTCGGGGAACTGAAGATGCTCCAGCACGACCACGCCATCGCTTCGGCCTCGTGGAGGACCGGCAAGGTGATCATCGTGATCGCACTGCTCTGGGGCGCGGCGATCCTGATCTACAACGGTTGGAGGACGTACGGACCCCGACGCCTCCGTTCCTGACTGGAGTTTCGCACCATGAAATCACTCACGAGCCGACTGGCAACGACCTGGCTCCTGCTGGCGCTGACCCTCGTGCCTGCAGCCTGCAGACCCAACCGGCCCCGGAAGGCCACGCCCGTGGCCGACGTGGTGCCCATGACCGCGGCGAACATGCGCGGCCACAAGATGCTCTACAAGGAGGGGTGGTACGTCATCACCTCCACCCAGCGCAGCCTGGACTACGCCCGGCGCACGTCCATCACGGCGTCCTGGCAGGCCCTGGTGCAGGTGGCCCGGGACGTCAAGGCGGGCTCGAAGCAATACGTCAAGGATTTGGGCAGCAATTACAAGGCCTCCTGGGCCATGGCCAAGAACATCATTGAAGGCGGCCAGATGGTGACCAACGGCATCTTCGCGGGCACGCACTATCTGGGGACGCTCCAGTGGCACCAGGCCAACGCCACCATGATCCGCGCCCTGGACACCTTCGTGAAGGGCAACCTCTCCATCGCCGCGCGGACCGCCGAGGACCGCGCCGAGCTGGCCGCCCTCCCCGGTGCATGGTACCAGAACCTGAGCGAAGATTTTTCGAACCTCCATGCCTTGTCCCAAGCCATCAAGAAAAATATTTCGAAGGGCATCCCCATCAGTTGGGAGGCGTCGTTCGCCAAGGCCTCCGAGGCCTTCCGCCTCGAGTATGAGGAGAGCGGCAAGCGGCCCAACTCCATGGTGGCCCTGGGGGACATCCTGGTCGGCTACCTGAAGGCCTTCTACCACGGCCTCGCCCGTCCCGGCGCCAAGACCATCGTCAAGGCCACCGTCAAGGGCCTGAAGTACGGGGTCTTCCTGCCTGCGGCGACCGTGCTGATCCTGACGGGCCGCACCATCCAGACCACGGGGCTGGCCCTGTTCTACACGTCGCGGCTGGGCATCAAGGTGATCAGCCCCACCATCGAGGGCGGCTTCCTGGCCGCCTTCGGCCTCCTCTCCTACGGCTCGATCCCGGTCCTCTACAGCACCGGCGCCACCCTGGGCGCCTTCAGCCAGGTGGCGTTCTCCACCGTGGGCCCCGTGGCCGGCACCGCGCGGGCCACGACCGGCACCGCCCTGGCCACCGGCGAGTACGTCGTGAGCACGGTCACCAACGCCGTGGCCGGCACCACGGTGGTGGTCATCAACCAGTTGAAGGCCGGCGTGGTGCTGGGCTACAACGCGCTGACGGCCATCCCGGCCCACCTGTACCTGGGCTCCATCGACTCGGCCATCTTCCTGGCCTGGGACGGACCCCGCCTGGTCATCGCCATGGCCCGCGGCACCGTGTCGTTCACCTCCGCGGACAACAAGAAGGAGAAGGTCAGCATCGGGGCGCTCCCGGTGGGCACGGTCGTCGACCTGAAGAAGCTCCGGCAGCAGAAGGGCGTCTCGGTGAAGGTCATCTCGACGGACCCGGAGGTCATCAAGAACGTCATCCAGCAAGTCCCCGGGGACTTCAGGACGAAGGGCGGTGAAGGCGATGAATAAGGCGGCATTCCTGCTCGTGATCCTCGCGATGTCCGGTTGCTTCAACGACCGGAAGAACCCCGTCAAGCACAGCGGCGAGCTGGCCCGGCGCGGTCACCTCGACCTGTACAACAACGGCGCCTTCCGGATCCCGGCCACCGAGGTGAAGATCATCCCGCCCGGGAGCACGCCCCTGGAGCTGGCCAAGGAGTTCATCGGCATCAAGGCCCGTGACGGGTTCCTGATGGCCATCAAGGAGGCCGCCGGGAGCGTGTACGTGCTGGCCGACGGCGCGCGCCTCTCCCTGACCACGGCCCAGACCATCACCAGCGAAGGCACGGCCCTGGCCAACCTCATCCGCAGCAGCACCCGCAGGGACGGCGTGATCATCATCTCCCGCTCCTTCGCCGCGGGCATCGGCATCATCGGCGACTCCTGGCAACTGAGCAAGGACCTGCTCGCGGAGATGAAGTTGATCGGCGACATCATCGTGCTGTCGTCGAGGGACGCCGCCAACGCGGTGGACCGGAACCTGACCGGCGGCGGCCTGCGGATGATGAAGAACTCGTGGGTGCGCAGCGCCCTGATCGTCCGCGAGAGCGGCCAGCGGACCAAGGAGAGCGTCACGTCGGCCTACGACGGCTTCATCGTGGGCTACGCCGTCCTGCCGGCCCTGGCCGCCGCCGACGCCAAATCCGTCGCCAAGGCCATGAAGGCGTCCAACCCGGTCCGCATCGCCCGGGAGGAGAACCAGTGGCGCAAGGAGTACTCGGCCTACTTCGCCAAGCTGGTCACGTCCGCGGGCTCGGGCTACGTCGGCTCCATCAAGACGTCCTTCGCCAACGCGGGCCGGAACCTGGGAAACTACCGGACCACGGGCATCTCCCTGGCCTCGCTCCGGGCGATGACGTGGGTGCTCAAGGGCATCCTCTATGACGCCGTGCTCAAGCCCGTCGTCAAGCTCGCGGTGGGCGCGGTCGGCTACATCGGGGTCAACGGGATCGCCTATCCCGTGATGGTCGTGACCCGGACCGGCGGCAACCTGACCTACGTCGCGGTGCTGCTGACCTACTCCGCGA
>JAHITJ010000095.1 GCA_018817795.1 Myxococcota bacterium
CCTCTTTGTCACTGTTGCTTCACTGACGACGATTTTTCATCACGACTTGAGCTGGGAATCATCGGACTTGATAAATGCGGTCAGAGCAATTCAAGATCGATTTCGATTTCGATTTCGATTTTGATCGGGAAGAAAGACAGACCGGTATCTGGATAATTGATCGGCCCTCTAGGCTATTTCAAAAACCGAGGCGTGGGGGGATCGTCTAATCAGTGGATCTGACGAGCTATCAGAGGTCGCTTTTGGCGGCGTAGTCCCGCGTCGTGGCCAGGGAGAGAGCCAGCAGGAAAAAATAGTCCGAACAGCGGTTGAGATAGACCAGGGCCGAGGTATCCCCGTCGGCGGAGCCCGATCGGGCGAAGAAAAGGGTCATGGACCGCTCTGCGCGCCTGCACACGGCCCTGCACACGTCGGCGGCAGCGGAGGCCGGGTCCCCGCCGCCGGGCAGCACGAAGGCCGCCGGTGGCTCCACGGTCGATTCGAGGGTGGTGATCCACTGCTCGAGTTTTTTCACGTCGCCGGGTCCGAGCAGGCGCAGGTTCCCCAGCCTGGAGGGGTCCACGGTGGCCAGCTCGGCGTTGAGGCGGTACAGATCGCGCTGGAGTTCCAGGGTCTGGGCGGCCGTCTCGGGCCGGTCCTGCAGGAGCACGCGCAGGGATCCGACGAAGCAGGAGAGCTCATCGACCGAGCCCACGGCCTCCATCCGCGGATCGAACTTGGGGATACGCTGATGATCACGGGTGTCGGAGAGTCCCCGATCACCCCTGCCGGTGATAACAGAGGTCATGACTCACTCCTGAAGGGTGGCGGCCGGGAAGACGGTGATCTCGAGCATGGCGATCGAGAAGTCGTCGGCGATGGGGTCGAGTTGATCCACGAAGTTCAGCAGCCGCTTCTGCAGCGACGGCCGGTCGAAGGAGGTGGAGCGCACGTCGGTCACGATCTCCAGGAAGCTCTGGGTGAACACGGTGGCCTGCACGTACTCGCGCAGGTAGCCCTCGAGGTCGCTCTCGTCCTTGGCAGGATTGAAATCAGCGCTGCGCATCCACGTCAGGGACGGGTGACACGATTGGATGATCTCTTCTTCAGGGATCCCCAGCATCTCCGAGACGTGGGCTGGATTTTTATAATATGCGTACACCAGGTCCACGTCGAAGTCGACGATGGCCATGTTGCGGCGGGTCTTCTCGTCGGCGGTCTCGTAGACCTCGGACATGGCCTCCCACACGCCAGGGCAGGAGATCAGCCGGAAGAACGGCACCGCGCCGTCGAGATCGGGCTTGAGGTTGCGATATTTCGCCAGGATCGCCTCGGGGGGATAGACGCGGGTGAAGAACGGGAAGAAGTCCGACGCCGTGGAATCCAGCACATCGTCGTCCATCAGGCGCACGGTGTCCTGGTCGGAGAGCTTCTGGTAGCCGTCGCTCATGGTCACCAGGTACACCTTGGAGGCCGGCTGTGGCAGATCACACTGGAACACCGTGATCTCCAGGGGCAGGCCATACCGCCACTGGCGGGTGATCGAGGAGGGATCGTTGACCACCACATGCAGGGGGGTGAGCACCTGGGCGCGCAGCTGGTCCTCGTTGCGGACGACCAGCAGGGCGGGACTGTCACCCACGGCGAGGCCGTCGATGGCCCCGGATTGATGATGGAAGCGCAGCAGCGAGATGGTCGTGGCGCCCTTGCCCTCGTAAACGGTGTTGGACGCACTTTCGGAGAACCAGCTGGCGAACTCCCGGATGTCCCGGGGCTTGCGGTCCCGACAGAAGACCTCCAGCTCCCAGGCGAGCTCTCGGGCGACCTGCACGGTCTCCTCCTGTGCGCTCTTGGATTCGGAGACCCCGTCGAAGGTGATGACCACGGACCAGTCGTCCCCCTCATCCCGATAGGCGAAGACGGTGGCGGCATCATGGATGGGATGGTTGCGCTCCGGTGCTTTGACATCGTTGATCTGTCGCTTGGCAACGGCGGATTCGAGTTGAAATCGCATGGAAATACCTTTGGTGACTACTTCCGGTCTCCGGGCTCAATTTTGTTCTTCAGTTCCGCGACGAGCTTCTCCAGTTGCAGCATCCGCTCACGCAGGCCCTCGACTTCCTTGGTCACCAGGGCCTGGGGCACCTCCCAGAGCGTCTGCAACTGCTGCTCGACCCGGTCCTGCCACTCTTCGAAGCGGGTCTGGAACGGCTCGAGATAGGATCGAACGTCGTTCATCCCGGGGAGGTCGTGGACCCTGGCGTCAAGCTCGGTGCGGAAATTGTTCACCAGACCGCCGCTGCGGATCAGGGCCACCAGCGAAGAGATGGGAAACAACTTCCACTTCTTTTCGTCGGTGCGGATGATCTGCAGAAGGATTTCATGGGTGATGTCCGTGCCGGAGATGTAATCCACGACCTGGATTTCCTCCCCCGTGCGAATCAAATCCGACAGCGTGCGCAGAGTGATGTAGCTGCTCTGCGAGGTGTCGTACAGTTTGCGGTTTGGATAGCGCTTGATGGTACGCGGAGGTCCCGATCGTGGCTCAGTGGTTTCGTTCGTCATGTTTTTTCACCTGTTCCCGTCACCTTCAGGCGTTTCATTTGTAACACAGAACGCAGGCGCGCGGGCAGTGGAAAAACGACAGACGGGGAGAGGAAAAGATGCATGAATCATCTAAGGAAGGCAATGAAGTGTGCTCACGCGGCAGGTGGGAAGGCACTCGACCTGGCCCCCGGAGTAGCCCAGCGCCTCGCAGGAGAACCCGTCGGCGAAGCGGTCCCCGTCGCAGTCCTCGAGGCCGTTGAGGACGCGGTTGCCGCAGCGCGAGCACCCCGAGAAGTCCCAACGGCAGGAGGCGTCACAGGAGAAACTGCCGGTGCCGCCGATGTAGGAGGCGCACGACACCGCGTCCACGCCGTCGCACTCCTCGGGGGCGTCCTGAAAGCCGTCGCCGCAGGACCACGGCACACAGCGCCCGCCAAAGGGTGTCGCGCCGCAGAAGAAGCCGGTCTGGCGGCAGGACCAGGCGTCCTGGGGATTGCAGGTGCGGTCCACCGCGGGCGGCTCGCACCCGGGGAGGAGAAAAAGCAGGAAGGGGAAAAGAAAGAGGGATTTCGGAGCCGAGCCGCAGGAAGGGAAGAATCCGCGGATTGTACGGTCATGTTTCACGGCAAACATCTTCCCTGGATCGAAAATTTGACTCATGGAGGCGGCACCGGCTCGAAGGCGAGGTCCGTCAGGTGTGCGCGCACCTTTTTCATGAAGGCTGCGCCCGGATCGGACTTGTCGGTGAAGTAGGTGGCCGATGTCTCCTTCCACAGGGCTGATTTCCGGTAGGCGAGGTACTCGTGGTGCCCCAGGACGTGCCGGATCGGGAACCGGCCGGCCAGGTGCCGGATCAGGTCTGCGCTGGCCCTGGCCTGGGCGTCATTGAGCGGGGCCTTGGGGGTCCCGCCGACGTTCTCGATGCCGATCGCACACCAGTTCAGCCCCACCGTGTGCCGGGCGAACGTGGTCTCTGGGAGCAGGCGCACCACCGTGCCGTCGCGGTCCACCAGAAAGTGCGCCGAGACGTTGAGGGCGCTGGCCCTGGCCAGGAAGGGGCGCTCGCCTGCGGGCATCCGCGGCGGGTTGAACGTGTAAAAGGCCGACGAGAGGGTGGCGCTCTCGGTCGCGTGGAGGACCACCATCACGGGCGCGATGACCGGCTCGGTCCGCTTGAGTCCATGACGCAGCTCCAGGTATTCCAGCGACAGTCTCCGGCGCTGCTCGTTCCACTGGATCGGCCGGTCGATGATCCGCAGGTTCTTCTCCGGCGAAGGGGCGAGGATCGGTTCGGGCTGCGGGGGTGGCTCTGCCACCGCGACCATGGGCTGCGGGGGCGGGGGCTTGTCGACATGGGCGGGTGTCTCCATCGGGGTGACCCTGGCGTTCCCGGGCTCGGTGGGGGCCGGCCGGCCGGGCTCCTGGTGCGTCCTCGAGCACAGGCAAAGCAGCAGGGGCAGCAGCAGGGTGACGCGTCGCATGAGCCGTACTGTAGGGTGAAATGCGCCAAAACGCCAGAGGTCAGACGGGATTGTTCAGGGCGATCGAGTTCTCATTTTTCTGGACAAGAGGATCCACGTCGTATCCGCCTGGAAACTTCGGGGGGCAAAGTGCCAAGTCGAAATCGAAATCGAAATCGATTCAATTTCCTCGTAAATCAACAGTTTTTCGATGTCA
>JAHITJ010000096.1 GCA_018817795.1 Myxococcota bacterium
GACTCGACGGCTGGTTGGCAAGCGTCCATTCTTTCGTGACGAAGAAGCCTTCGGATTTCTGGACCGATTTCGATTTCGATTTCGATTTCGGGGGGAGTGGACCCTTCAGCTATAAATTGAGTTAGAACTCGACTGCCCTGCGGGATTGTTGCGCCGATCCCGCGACTCTGGTACACCTAACACCTGTAAGGAGCACCCTATGGAACTCTCCGCCGATTTCTACTCGAATCTGACGCGCCTGGCCCAGGACGGCCGCCATGATCTCGCCTGCGGAACCTGCGGCGAAGGCCGCAGGAAGCTCCCGTCGGGACAGTGGCTGTACCCGGCCGTGATGCCCGACGGACGCACCCAGTGGATGCTCAAGGTGCTCATGAGCAACGCCTGCGTGAACCGCTGTGGCTACTGCGCCTTCGGGGCCCACGGGACCACCGAGCCAGCGCGGCTGGCGCCCGACGATCTGGCGCTGTTCTTTTCGCTGTTGATGAAGGAGCGCAAGGTGGGGGCGCTGTTTTTGAGCTCGGCGATCTGCGACCGTCCGATCCGGGTGATGGACGACATGCTCAAGACCGCCCTGCTGGTGCGTCGGAAGTACCGCTTCCGTGGTTATCTTCACCTGAAGTTGCTGCCCGGGATCGGTTCGGACCAGATCCTGGCGGCCATGCAGTTGGCCGACCGCGTTTCAGTGAATCTCGAGGCGGTCAGCCCCGAGCGGCTGCAGGTGATCGCCCCGGAGAAGTCCTTTGACGACGACCTGCTGTCGCTGCTGCGGCAGGTGAAAACCATCGGTGAAAAGCAGGACGTGGCCTGCCGCGGCGCCACCACCCAGATCGTGGTGGGGCCCTCGGGAGAGAGCGACCGCGAGATCGTGGGTTTCATGAACCGCTGCTACTCCGAGCTCGACCTCAAGCGCGTGTACTACTCCGCGCACACCCCGATCCCGGGCACGCCGATGGCGGACCTCACCCCCACGCCGCTGTGGCGCGAGCACCGGTTGTACCAGTCCGACTGGCTGCTTCGGCAGTACGGTTTCTCCGCCGACGAGATCCCCACCGACGAGCATGGCTCCCTCTCGCGCGACGCCGACCCCAAGTTGATGTGGGCCCGCCTGCATCCGGAGTACTTTCCGCTGGAGATCAACGACGCCCCCCTGGAATCGCTCATGCGCGTCCCGGGCATCGGACCGCGCGCAGCCCTGCGCATCGTGAACACCCGCCGCAGCCAGCCGTTGCGCGAGCCGCGGGATCTGTCGGCGTTCCACATCCCGGTGCGCCGCGCCGGCCCATGGCTGCTGTTCTCGGGTCAGCGCCGCATGCGGACCCAGTCCCAGTTGCAGTTCGAGTTCTCCCCCGGCGCCTGACGCCGAGCCCCCTGTCCCTCATTCGAGAATTGACTTTGTCGGGGTTCGGCATACAGTGTGCCCCACGCCGGTCCCGGCCGTCCCGGGGGCGCTGCTTCCGATCGATTCGCCATGCATCAATCCTCCATCCTATCCTCCGTTGCCCGTGGCGCCGCCGTCAACCTCGTGGGACTCGTCCTCAAGGCCATCGAGACGCCGCTCCTCTATGTTGTGCTGACCCGTCTCTACGGCAAGGCGCCCGTGGGACTGTTCTTCATCGCCTATGGCATCATCGAGATCCTCGGCGGCCTGACGATCTCGGGGTTCATCGACGGCGTCGTGCTGTACGCCTCGCGCTACATCCACAAGGAAGAGGACCGGGAGACCCTGATCCACACCCTGCGGGCGGTGCTGTTCTTCTCGGTGCTCCTCGGCGTGGGGATCGTCGTGGTGCTGATGCTGGGGGCGCCCTGGTTCGTGAGTTGGTATTACCCGGATCACCCCGCCCTCGGGCCCATTCTCCAGATCCTGGCGCTGACGCTGCCGTTCGAGGCGGTGTCGCGCATCCTGGTCAACGTGTCCAAGGCGAAGATGGTCATGTTCCACGATGTCCTGCTCATGGGCGTGATGTCGCCGCTGTTCACCATCGCGCTGGCGTTTCTGTTTCACTATTTGGACATTGGCTCCATCGGGATATCATTGTCTTTTGCTATGACCTACGTCCTGACCCTGGGTGGTGCTGTATATTTACTCTCCACCCTGATGGACGTGCGTCCCATCTTCCAGGGGATGGCGATCAACCTCCGCCCACCGAAGATGGCAAGCTATATATTTGCACAAAATTTAAACGTTGCTGTGGTGAAATTTAATTATTCACTGGATGTCCTAATGCTCGCCGGCTTTGGGGTGCAGCCGGGGAAGATCGCATTTTACAGTCTCGGCTCCCAGGTGATTCGCAACATCCGGCAGATCCGACAGGTGTTCTCGGGCAGTTTTTCCCCCGTGATCGCCCGCTTCCACCATGAGAAGCGCGTCGACGAGCTGGACGGCGCCCTGGGCCGGGTCTCCGCCTGGACGACCGCGCTGGCCCTGCCTGTTATATTTGTTATGTGCTATTTCCGCCGGGATCTGATGCAGGTCTTCGATTCCACCTTCACCGAAGACCCCACCTTCATGCTGGTGCTGGCGATCAATCCATTTTTGTCCTGCACCATTGGATTGTTCGGAAATGTCATTACGATGACCGGGCACTCCACGATCAACATCATCAACGGCATCGGCGCCTTCTCGATCAACGCCCTGGTAAACTGGCTGCTGGTGCCCCACCTCGGGTTGCTGGGCGCCGCCATCGCCTCGGTCACCGCGGGCACGGCCATCTCCGTGGCCCAGGTGTTCGAGGCCCGGGTGCTCGTGGGCGTGCACTTCCCGATCCGCGCGCTGCTGCCGCCCCTGTTCGCGGGCATGGCGCTGTTCCTCTGGCCGTTCTTCCTGCTGGTGCCGGCCGTGTGGCTGAAGATCGCCCTTTCGGCATTGCTGCTCGGAGGCTATTCGGCGTTCATATATTACTGGAGCAGGATTCAGAAGACAAAGATTACAGGAAACGCATAGCCAGGTGTGAGAACATCTGGCGGGGGGCGTGGGCACGGATCCATTCCGGGGTCGCGGCGGCCACGACGTGGTCGGTCTTCACTGAGGCGTACCAGTGAATGATGACGGTCCGGTCGGTCACCACGCGGGGCAGGTCCGAGACACCGTGATCGGCGAACCAGTGCCGCGACAGTTCAGGCCCCAGCGGATAGAAGACCTCGGGAGGATGCACTACTGCGCGTCCTGGGTGGAGGTGCAGCGTCTCCTGCAGCAGGTGCGTGCCCAGCCGGTACCGGACCAGGAGCTGGTCCTCGGGCACCTCGAGGATGGCCTCGAGGAGGCCGCGCACCAGGGGGGCCTTGGGACGGGCGCCCAGGACCGCGTTGTTGACGCCGCGCAGGTACAGTCCCGCCAGCGGTGAGAACGCGCGGTAGCCGCGCGGCAGGATCGTGCAGACCTTGCGCGCGAGGCTGCGCAGGTGCTTTTTCCCCAGCTCCAGCTTCGAGGCGGAGCGGGCGACCCGGTAGGGGCGCACCAGGATCTCATCGCCCACGAAGGCGTCGGCGTCGAGGAGCGGCGTCACGGGCCTGAGCGTGAGGGTGTCCGTGTCGAGGTACACGCCGCCCTCGGTGTCGAGCAGCGCCAGCCGGATCACGTTGGCCTTGCCCGCGGGCAACTTCAGGCGCTCGTAACGTTCCTGCAGGCCCGGCAGCGCGCAGGCCTCGAGGACCTCGCCGGGCACCAGGGGCATGAACGAAAACGCCTCGAGCCCACGCAGGGCTGCCACATGGGGGTCCGCCAGCAGGGACGGATCCGCGTGCAGCAGGACGCGCGAGAACCCCCCCGCGACGCAGGCGGAACGCACGGCCAGGGTATAAATATAGGGAAACTTCGTTCCGAACCAGATGAAGTGTGCGGTGGCCGGAATCATGGTGCGGCCGGACTACGGTTTGCGGATCAGGCAGATCTGGCCGCGGGAGAAGACGGGCAGCATGCGGTGGGGATAGTTCTTCAGCGCCGTTTGGTACTCAGGTCGCTGCGCGTCATGCAGGATGATCACGCCGCCGGAGCGGACCAGATCCCAGGCCACCGGCAGACAGAAGTTGCGGCCGCGGCCGTCCACCAGCGCGAAGTCGAAGGACACGCCAAAGTCCCGCGGACGGTTCACATAACTCTTGGTGTGCTCGGGGTTCTCCTCGGTGACCCGGCGGAACTCGTCGAACATCTTCTTGTGCTTCTTCTTCTCGAACACGCCCGGCGGGAACCGGGTGGCCTCGAAGTGATCCAGGGCGCCGTCAAGCTGGACCAGGTACAGTTCCAGCCGCGGGTCGGTGATGTGCTTCTTGACCAACTCGAACCAGGTGTCGTCGTGTTCGATGCTGATGTAGCGCTCGATGCACGGGAACTGATCCAGCACGTGGCGGGTGCCTCCGCCGGAGCCCCATTCGAGGACAAAGCGCGGCGCGAGCGTTTCGAGGGTGGTTTCGAGAAGGGCCAGATCAATGGGGCCCATGGCGGGTTCGAACGGAAATGGTTTGGACATCGGTTCCTCGCGGCGCGGGGCCAGTACCCCGCGAAAACGGTTCTGCCTATCATAACTGTGGAAAATAATCAACCAATGCGGAATATCCTTACTGGCCAAGCGTCCAGCCCGCCATGCGCTTCCTGCTTTTCTCCCTTATATTATTTCTCCCTGGCTGTTATACACCGCTGCAGCATCCGCTGCGGGTGACCCCGGGGGCCTACGCCGAGATCTCCTACAACGTGCAGCCCATGGCGGGCCGCACCGGCGCCTGCGACAACTTCTCCGGCTGCCAGGACACCGCCAACGCCGGCGCGCTGGCCAATCCCCTGCAGTTGTCCGGCGGCTACGGATGGCTGCTGGGGGGGAAGTTCGGCGTGCTCGCGGGGGCGACCTTTCCCACCGTGGAGAATCAGAAGGCCGGCGCCTGGGGATTGGTGACCGGTGTCAGTTACTTCACCTGGCAGAATCCGAACTTCGCCGTCGGTGCAGGGCCCGAGTTGGGCGCCGGGGGAATCGCCGGCCTGGCGGGTGCGGAGTGGCAGCCGTGGCCCAGGGGCCATTTCGCCCCGCGGCTGGGGGGCTGGGCCCGCTGGTTTCAGCCGTGGAAAATGGAGCACCGCGAATTCAATCCTCGGGTGCCTGCGTGGGATCTGGGCGTCCGGCTGCGGTTTGGGGCGCTATATTTGCAATATGCTTATTACCGGCAGACCGAGGGCGTGATGTACTGGCCGATCTACGAGACGGCCGTGTACTCCTCGGCGGTGCACTCGATCACCGTGGGACTGCAGATCGACAGGCGCACCATCGCCGGCCTGGACAGGATCTTCTCGAGGCTGGGCCGCAGCGGCGGCGGCGGTGGCCTGGGTCTGGGGCTGGGGCTGATTCGATTGCGGTAGTTGGGGTTGAGTTTCTTTAGATATTGAACTAGGGTGGACCCCGAATGAAACCCGCGCCACTCTTCTTCTTTTCCCTGTTTCTCTTGCTTCTTCCGTGGTGGATCGGTTGCGAGCAGCGCACGTCCGTGACCGTGCCGCGGCCGGTGTACGCGATCTGCGCCGAGACGCCGTGCCGGATCCGCATCGAGGCGATCCGTGGTTCGGTCCTGCGCGGGGAGAAGCGCCCCCACAACGTGCTCCTCGACGTATGGAACTTTGCGGCCCGGCACCCTTCGAAGAGTCCTTTCCGGTTCCCGCGCGGCGAGCACCCGAAGGCCTCGTCCGGCAGGCTGGACCTGTGGGTCCAGACGGGTCCGACGTCGGAGCGCTTCGATCTGAACCCCTCGGCCGAGGTCACGCTGAAGCAACTACCGCCGCCCTCTGCGCCGCCGCCGGAAGTGACGGCCGTGTTCCGTCCGCGGCGCGAGGCGCCCGGTGCGTTTCGCTGCGGCGCGCGGGCCGACGCGGGGACCTGGTTCCCGGTGTCGTGGATCCCGGCCGTATACCCTGCCCCGCAGATCCGCAAGCCGTCGATCGTGATGCACACCGCCGCCCGATGGGCGCCTCTGCAGGTGTTCGTCCCCGAAGGCCGCCACTTCGTGTTCTCGCGGTTTCCGGCGGGAAACCATGATCAGTGGATGGCGCTGTTCTCCTGCCTGGGACCGGTCTCGCTGGTCGATGCGGAGCCGGGGCTGATCACCACCGCCCAGGCCTCCGGCGTGAGCCTGTGGCAGTGGGCGGTCCCCGAAAACCCACACTGGCTTCCGCTCTTCCAGGCCCTGGCCATCGGGCGTGGCGCCGCCCTGGGCGCTCCCATGGTCGTGGCGGCGGTGGAGGGTCGCCGCTACCACGCCGACGTGGTCGAATCCCCGGTGGACTTCCTGGTCAAGATGCTGGCCGCCGGTCAATTGACCCGCGAGGAGGCCTGGGCCGCCTGGACCCGCCTGCTGCTGGCGGGCGTGCCGTCGGTCGAGTTTTCACGGCTCCGGGAGACGTTGACCTCGCTCCCCGAGTGATTACCCTCAAGCTTCCCGTTCCCGTCCGGACGGTGGAAGGAAGAGAAATACAATGCCGACCGATCTGGAAATCGCACGTCAAGTTGAACTAAAACCCATCGGGGAGATCGCCGCCAAGCTCGGCTTCCTCGAGGAGGATCTGGAACTGTACGGAAGATACAAGGCCAAGATCAGCGCCCGCACCTGCCGGCAGGCCAGCGGCTGCCGCGACAAGGGGAACCTGATCCTGGTTTCGGCGATCACGCCCACCCCCGCGGGCGAGGGCAAGACCACCGTGTCGATCGGTCTGGCACAGGGGCTGCAGCGCCTGGGGCACAAGACGGCGCTGGCGCTGCGCGAGCCTTCCCTGGGGCCGGTCATGGGCATCAAGGGCGGGGCCACCGGCGGCGGCTGGTCGCAGGTGCTGCCCATGGAGGACATCAACCTGCACTTCACCGGCGACATCCACGCGGTGACCGCGGCCAACAACCTGCTCTCGGCGGTGCTGGACAACCACCTGCACCACGACAATCCGCTGCGCATCGATCCCCGGATGATCTACTGGCGGCGCGTCATGGACATGAACGACCGCAGCCTGCGCAAGATCGTCGTGGGCCTGGGCGGCCGCACCATGGGCACGCCGCGTGAAGGCGGCTTCGACATCTCGGCGGCCTCCGAGGTCATGGCGATCCTGTGCCTGACGGAGAGCTTCACCGACCTAAAGAGGCGCCTGGACAACATCCTGGTGGGCTTCAACTACCAGCAGGAGCCCGTGACCGCCAAGGGGCTGCGGGCGTCTGGCGCGATGTCGGTGCTGCTCAAGGAGGCGTTCAAGCCCAACCTCGTGCAGAGCATCGAGGGCGTCCCGGCCTTCATCCACGGCGGCCCCTTCGCCAACATCGCGCAGGGCACCAACTCGGTCATGGCCACGCGGCTGGCTTTGCGCTCGGCGGACTGGGTCGTGACCGAGGCGGGCTTCGGCTTCGATCTGGGTGCGGAGAAGTACTTCGACATCGTGTCGCGCTCGGCCGGCTTCTCGCCGCGCGCGGTGGTGCTCGTGGCGACGGTGCGCGCGCTCAAGATGCACGGCGGGGTGAAGAAGAGCGAGCTCAAGAAGGTCGATCCCGGGGCCGTGGAGCGCGGACTCCCCAATCTCGCAAAACATATAGAAAATATTAAGAAATTCCAGGTTCCATGCGTCGTCGCGATCAACGTCTTCACCCAGGACTCCGAGGAGGAGCTGGCCGCCGTGGAGGCGTTCTGCCGCGCCGAAAAGGTGGCCTGCGCGCGGGCCGACGTGTGGGGCAAGGGCGGCGAGGGCGCCCTGGAGCTGGGCGCGCTGGTTGCCCAGACTGCGACCGACTTCAAGGGTTCCTACAAACCCCTGTACGAACTGGACTGGTCCATCGAGGAGAAGATAGCCACCGTCTCACGCGAGATCTACGGCGCCCAGGCCGTGGATTACACGCCCCAGGCCAAGGCCGATCTCAAGCGCATCGTCAAGATCGGCTACGACAAGCTGCCGATCTGCATCGCCAAGACCCAGAACTCGCTCTCGGACAACCCGGCTTTGCTGGGCCGTCCCAAGGACTTCGTGGCCACCGTGCGCGAGGTGATCGTGGCCGCGGGTGCGGGCTTCGTGGTCCCGGTCACCGGCGAGATCATGCGCATGCCCGGCCTGCCGAAGGTCCCCGCCGCCGAGGGCATGGACATCGACGAAAACGGCGAGGTCACGGGGCTGTTTTAATCATCCCAGGGGAACTCGTAGCCGATCAGTTTGCATTCCGTGCGCATCTGATCGATCTCCTTGCGCAGGTTGGCGTTGACGGGGACGCCGCGCTCGGCGACCTCGAGACCGGCGAGGTACTCCTTCTCTCCGGCGGTGTAGATGCGGTCGCAGCCCGGGGCGGGCCGGGAGGCGCGCAGCTTGCGGCAGATGTCGCCCGCGACGGCCTTGAAGCTCGGAAGTGGCACGAAGTGCTCGACGTTGATGGCCAGGAAAAAGTGGCCCAGGTGGTAGGGCACGGGCTTGCCGTCGGAGAAGCCCAGCAGGCCTTTCATGTACGATCCATCACACAAAGCCGCCGAGGCGATCTCGACGAAGGTGGCCAGTCCGTAGCCCTTGTGGCCGCCGGTGACCTCCCCCTGGCCGCCCAGGGGCACCAGGGCGCAGGTGCCCTTCACGAGATCCTTCAGGATCTGCGAGGTGTCGGTGCGGTAATTCCCGGTCTGGTCGATGACCCAGCCCTCGGGGATGTCCTTCCCGGCGCGGTCGTAGACCTCGATCTTGCCGCGCTGGGTGACCGAGGTGGCCGCGTCGATGACGAACGGGAACGCCTCGTCGGTGGGCAGGCCAAACGTCAGCGGGTTGGTGCCCAGCAGGTTCTCCACGCCGAAGGTGGGCGCGATGGACGGCCGCGCGTTGGTGCCGGTGACGCCGACCATGCCCGCCTGCGCGGCCATCAGCAGGTAGTACCCGCAGATGCCGTAGTGGGTGGAGTTGCGCACGGTGACCATGCCCAGGCCGTGCTCCCGGGCCTTGTCGATGGCCATCTGCATGCTGCGTTTGGCGATGACGTGCCCCATGCCGTCGTGGCCGTCGACGACCGCGGTGGTGGGCGTCTCCTTGACGATCTCGAACTGCGTGAGCGGACTCTGGATGCCCAGGCGGATGCGGTCGTAGTAGATGGACTTCATGCGGCCGATGCCGTGGCTCTCGATGCCGCGCCGGTCCGAGGTGATCAGCACGTCGGCGCTGATGGCGGCCTCCTCGCGGGGCACGCCCACGGCGGTGAAGACGTCCTGCATGAAGCGTTCGAGCAGCTCCGGACGAACAAGCCAGTTTGTTTCTTCGGTCATGATTCCCTCCAACTCCGGGGCATTGTAGGAGAACTGGCCCGCCGAACACAACGGGGAAGTGGATCGGGTCAGGATGGTCCCATCTCCCGTCTTGCCATTTCATCGGTTCGCGGTACCATGTGTGCACCAGAACGAGGTGCGCATGAACCGGGTTGTTTGGATCTTTTCTCTGTTTGGACTGCTGCTGCTTTCCCCGATCGCCGGTGCCCAGGTGCGGCAGCCGAAGGCGCCTGGTGCGTTGATCATCGCGGATCAGTACTTCCGCGAGGGCGCGTTTGACAAAGCCCTGATCGAATATCAGAAGGCCTTCGAGGCTGACTACAATCCCGCGATTTATTATAATATAGCCCAATGCCTGCACCGCATGGAGCATTATCAAAAGGCTATATTGTATTATGAATTGTTCATTTCAAAGAATCTTTCCAGTCCCCTGATTCCCCACGTGCAGAAACACATCGCTCAGTGCGAGAAGAACCTGCAGGAAGCGCAGAAGATCCAGGAGGCCCACACCCGGACCGCCCCGGGCCTGCGCAAGGTGGCGGTGGTGTCCGAGCCCGTGGGGGCCGAGGTCTACGTCGACTCCTTCACCGGAACGCCGGTGGGAATGACCCCGCTGATGCTCGAGCTGGACACCACGCCGCACCTGATCGTGCTCAAGAAGGCGGGCTACAAGGACATCTCCCAACTCGTGGACGTGGGCGTGCCGGGCATGACGCTGTTGCGCTTCGTCCTCGAGGACGTGAACCGGAAGGCACCGGTCGTGTCGTCGTCGGTCGAGGCGCCCCTGACGCCGGGCGTGACTCCGGACGGTGGGCAGCCGCCAGCCGCCCCGTCCCACGACATCACGAAGCAGTGGTGGTTCTGGACGGGCCTTGCCGTGACCTCGGTGTTCACGATCTCGGGCGTCATGACCGGGCTGCGTACCCTGGACCTGCAGTCGCAGTTCGAGGATACGGGGTCTGTCTCGGTGAAGGATCGCGGAGAGCGGTACCGCACCTGGACCGACGTGCTGATCGGCGGCGCGCTGATCACCGGCGTGGCCACCGGCGTGGCGATCCTGCTGTTCCCGGGGCCGGGGACGTCCCCGAAGACGTCCCTGTCCGTCCGTCCGGAGACGTCGGCGCCGCCGAAGTTCTCCCTGCTCCCCTCCTGCGGCCCCTCGGCCTGCGGGTTCTCGTTCGGCTTCACGTTCTGACTGAACGCAACCCGAATTTTCAAACGCCAGGGGGCTGAAATTCCCCAAAGTAGAATGCCTTCTTGTCCTGATACAAACTTTATTTTAATCAAAGACCACTACACAAAGTTGGACCGTGTTGCGCCAAACCTCTTTGTTCTTTCCAGGCGCATCCTCCATCGCACTTTCTCCTCACTTTCCAGTTGCAACCGTACAGGTCCATCCCCATTTCTCACATTACGCCATCAGTCCGCCCAGATCTCACCGGTGCTCCGGCTGCGCAGCACGCATCTGTTCCGCAGGCAGACGGGGACGACATCGGACTTGCACCGGGGCACGTTGGAATGGTGTGCAAGACATCGACCTGCTGAGTACCCAGTTTCCTTCTTTAATTTAGCCCATTGATACTCTTTCCATTGTTTTTCCAAGCGACCGTTGATCGCATAATCGGCACCTGCTTCCCTGCAACTGCAGGGTACGCCTCCGATAATGACGCAACTCCGTTCCTCCCAGCACATCTGAAACCACCCGAGCCGGGCGATGGTCTCATAGGGCAGCGGTTCCGGCGGGGAGGAAGATGAGGTGTACCGCCAAAGTAGGCCGGCACTTCCCAGCAGGATGATCCCGAGGCTACCCAGTATCCTCAATTTTTTTCTCAAATTCATGAGGCTCCCCCTTTTATTTTATGGATTAGGACCGCCAATGCATTGGGATTCCAGCACACGCCATAATGGGTCTGATTCAGAGACGCCCTGGATCGTCGCGGTCATGATGAATGTGGAATCAAAGGAAACCGCCATTGGATCGGAAAACATTTCGGTTACTTCCAGGGTTCCCGACATCTCGCCTTCGATCTCCACGGACAAGGGACGGTACTGTTGATCCCGCTGGGTGATCAGGCAGCTCTTGAAGGTGATGCTCCCTTCGGTGCAAGAACCAGTGGTCACCGTTTGATCCGTCGGAGAATAGGAAAAATTGACGGCTCCTGCCGGAAGGCCGAAGGAGTAATCCAGTTGAAAGGACTCTGAAAGATTCAGCAGGAAACTCATCTGTCCGGCTGGCGGTTTTGCATCATCCTTGATGAGCATCAGGGATAGACCGGAGGCACCCGAAATCGTTGCGGCCACTTGCTCGGTGCTGCCAGTATCGAGGAGGAAAGAACCGATGGTTTCGACGTACAGCGTGAACGACCCGCAGATGCGATTGAGTACATGAGCCATCGGATCGACTGATTCAATGGGTTCCACGTCACGATTCAGCAGGTTTTGGAGGCCCGCATTGTTCCCATGAACTGCCTGTGCGAGTGCCAAAATAGGTTGTGTAAAGTTGACATATACCCCAAGCCCCTGAGCAGTAGACTCTCCGTGATTGATAATATATTCTTTAATTTCAGACGGTGACAACCCTGGATGAATCGCTTTCAGAATTGCGGCTAAGCCGGCAACCATCGGGGCCGAATAAGACGTTCCCCCACTGTCAATGATCCATACCTGAGAAGGAGTCTGTGCAGATAGAATCGGAACTTGATAAGGAGCTGCTACATCAACAGAACCTTCGCCATAATTAGATTCTGGATGCTTGGTGAGCGGATCGCAAGAGATGGTTCCTGCCACAACAATGAGGTTATTGACACCAAATCCACTCACAGGGGAGCGATTAGATAAAGTAATTTCCTTTCCTTCTTTTCCAGTTGGGCTATTCCCCGCGGAAAAAACGAATAAAGTATCAGGAAATCTATTTATTATCGACAAATCTGTCCTGATAAGTTGAATGCAATTAAAAATATCATTAACACCACAGTTAGTTCCTGAACTAATATTTACTACGTCCACTTTCGCATCACGGGCTGCTCTGACTAGCAAATCCCAACTCCCTGCAAAGTCTAATCCCCATTTGGTACCGATAAACTCAGCTTTGACATCACCAATAAACAGTTCGAAGCCATCAGAGCCCAATGCAGAAGGCAGAATCCCTGCAAGGCTCTGGCCGTCGTCATCTGCGGCAAGGATTCCTGTCACCCAGAAGCCATGCGGATACGCATTCTCGTAGAAGCTCCCTGGAAGAAATCCGAGGCGGGTGATCCTGGCTTGGTCGAACTGCTCATTCAACCCCTGAAAGTGCATGTCTATCACGGCGACTTTCACCGGAGACAGCAACTCCATCGAATGGAGTTCCCTCATCACGGGCAATAGATTAAAAAAATCCGGGTATTTATAGGCACAACGCTCTGGCGCCTCAGCGTCTGCAGGAAGATTCAAAGCGAGATCGCCCGAACTTCGACAGGAGTCGTCAGCATCCACCTGCCTCATCAGGTTAGGAAAGGCCGCGCTGACACCTGTGATGCCCTCGAGTGATTCAAGGGTCAACGCCATCTCATCCACCGAAAGCGACGCTGTCTCAACCTGGATCATGCCAATATCGGGAATGCGGCCGACCACAGTGCCGTCGGCGGTGGTGGCGACCGTGGCGACCAGATCCTCACTCATCGGGATTTCTTCGAGAAAAACCAGAATCTGATTGTCGACGAAGTGATAGGTCACGTCGTTTTCGGTGTAGGTCACCATCCGCGCCGCATCAATGGGTTTGGTGTAAATGTCCGTCGCCGGAGTGTAGGATGCCCCCTTTGGCTCAGAAGATGAGGACGAGCAACCCGCCAATACAAGTGGAAGAAAAACCAGAAATATCCTTAAAAAAAAAGAGAAAGTATCTTTTGTTTTCATCTGGTTTCTCCGATCCGGTGTTTAGTATCAACACATTGCCCCTACTGTCAACAGAACTGTGTGTTGTTCAAGGGCTGGAGCGGCCGTCCTAGGCGGGGAGTGGTCGGTGGCTCCGACCGTGATTCATACATTCAGTAGTGCCGGGGGCGACTGCGGGGGGGCTCGTACGGGCGCGGGAGCGGTCCCTGCAGCTCGTGGTCGCGTCGGGCGTCGGGCTTCATGTCCGGCGTGGCAGGGGCCTTGTCGGGCGCCTCCAGGGACTTCACGTCGTACTTGACCGCGAGCTTGTGGCTGCGTGACGGGGAGTCGATGTGGAAGTGATCGCGGTGGGCCGCGTTGTAGGCGGGGGTGAGCACTGAGGAGAAGAGCCCTGAGTCACGCAGCGCCGCGGTGACACCGTGCAGGGCGCGGGCCTTGGGAGAACGGCTGCCGCTTTCCCAGTGGTTCACCAGAGAGGCGTAGCCGAAGGAGCCGTCGATGGCCGTGACGTCGATGGCCTCGCCGAAGGAGTGCCGCGAGAGCTGGTTCTTGCCCTCGACGTACGACACGCGCCAGGCCGAGTTCCAGTACATCGAGGCGATGCCCCACTTCTGCAGCTTGGGCCCGGCCAGGATCAGGTTCTCCACGGTCTTGCACTCCAGGATCCAGGGAGCGTCGGGGTTATTCCAGGCGCGGCGGTAGACCACGCCCCCGAGCTTGGTCGTCAGCGGCTTGATCGGGGTGGTCACGTGGGCGACGTTGTCGAACAACTGGTAGGGGACCCCCGCGGCCTTGAGGCGCGCCAGGCAGTCCCGGTCCATGCCCTTGGTGGGGACCGAGATGCGCTTGATGTCCTTGATGAGCATCGGCGTCTTGTTCCACGGCTCCTTGGGCTTGGCACGCGTCTTTCCCTTGGTCGGGGTCTTTCCCTTGGCCGGGGACATCTGGGCGGACGCGGACAGGGAAAACGAGAGGATCAGAAAGGTGGTGAAAAGAAATCGCATCGGATCACTGAAGGAAAAACCGGTAGATGAGATAGGTGGCCAACCCGACGGTGACCGCCGTGAGAAGCCAGTCCAGCGCTTTGTTCTTGCTCTTGCTCTTGCTCTGCTTCTGGCCCGTGACCGAACGCGCGGCGTTCTTGAAACCGCGGCGCATTCCCATCATCATGCCTCCACCAGAACCTTCGGAACGGCCTTTTCTATTCCTCTTCTTCATGATCCACTCCATGGGACAGGGCACCCAGGTGCCGTTCGACGGCGCCCAGGCATTGCCTGTGCCAGCTCAGGTCGCGCTCGAGATCATCGAACTCGTCCTCGGGAAAGGGCTGCCGGGCCTCGAGGGCGACGACGTGTTTGCGCACGTCCTCGACGTCGATGTGATCGGCGTCGAAGATGTCCTGCACCATGCAGGACAGCCTTCCGTCGGCCATCACGCGGATCAGGCCGCCCCGGACCAGCAGCTCGTGGACGCGCCGTCCCGTGTGCACGCGCAGGGGACCCGGCTCCAGCACGCTCATCCAGGGGACGTGCATGGCCATGATGCCGACCTGTCCGCCGGCCACGCGGCACTCCACGAGGCTGACGTCATTGAGGCGCATCATGACGCCCTGGTTCTGGTGTATCACACGGACGGAAAAAGTCTTCTTCATCGTTTCACGACCATCAGAACAGTTTGCGTTGCGTGAGCGTCTCGGCCTTCTCGCGCACGGAGTCGATGGTGCCCGACAGCAGGAACGCCTGGTCGGGCAGCGTGTCACAGAGCCCATCGACGATCTCGCGGGCGCCGCGGACCGTCTCGGTCACGGGGATGAACACCCCCGGGATGCCGGTGAAGTTCTCGGCCACATGGAACGGCTGCGAAAAGAAGCGCTGCAGTTTGCGGGCCCGCGACACCACGAGTCTATCCTCTTCGTTCAATTCATCAATACCCAAAATTGCGATGATGTCCTGCAGCTCCTGGTTGCGCTGCAGCATCTCCTGGACGCGCCGGGCCAGCTTGTAATGCTCGTCGCCGACGACGTCCGGCGAGAGGATCGTGGAGTTGCTCTCCAGCGGGTCCACGGCGGGATAGATGCCCATGTCGACGATGCGGCGCGAGAGCACCGTGGTGGCGTCGAGGTGAGAGAAGGTGGTGGCCGGCGCGGGATCGGTCAGGTCGTCGGCGGGAACGTAGATCGCCTGGATCGAGGTGATCGAGCCGCGCAGGGTCGACACGATGCGCTCCTGCATCTCGCCCATCTCCTGGGCCAGCGTCGGTTGGTAGCCCACCGCCGACGGGATGCGTCCGAGCAGGGCCGAGACCTCGCTGCCGGCCTGCGTGAAGCGGAACACGTTGTCCACAAAGAACAGCACGTCCTGCCCCTCGACGTCCCGGAAGTACTCCGCCACCGTCAGGCCCGACAGGGCGACCCGGGCGCGCGCGCCGGGCGGCTCGTTCATCTGGCCGTAGATCAGCGCGACCTTGTCCAGGACGCCGGAGTGCTTCATCTCCATCCACAGGTCGTTGCCCTCGCGGGTGCGCTCGCCCACGCCGCAGAAGACCGAGGTGCCGCCGTGGTGGAGCGCGACGTTGTGGATCAACTCCTGGATGATGACGGTCTTGCCCACGCCGGCGCCGCCGAACAGGCCGATCTTGCCGCCCTTGCGGAACGGCGCCAGGAAGTCGATGACCTTGATGCCGGTCTCGAGGTAGGAGACCTTGGTGTCCAGCTCAACAAAGCTCGGGGGGGCGCGGTGGATCGGGAACAACTGCGAGGATCCGATGGGACCGAGCTGGTCCACCGGCTGCCCGATGACGTTCATGATGCGTCCGAGCACCTGCGGTCCGACGGGCACCTGCACCGGCGACTGCGTGTCCATCACGGGCTGGCCGCGGCGCAGGCCGTCGGTGGTGTCCAGCGCGATGCAGCGCATGGTGCGCTCGCCGATGTGCTGGGCGACCTCGACGACGAGGTTCCACTCCTGGTCGTCGATGACCGGATTGGTGATGCGCAGCGCCGTCTCGATGGACGGCAGCTCGCCGTTCTCCCATGAGACGTCGACCACGGGACCGATGATCTGGAGGATGACACCCTTGTTCTCGTTCATTGCATGGCCTCGGAACCACTGATGATTTCCATCAGTTCCAGTGTGATTTTCGATTGACGGATCTTGTTGTATTCGAGCCGGAAGTTCTCGAGCAGCTCCTGGGCGTTCTTGGATGCGTTGTCCATGGCGGTCATGCGCGCGGCATGTTCGGAGACCATGCACTCATACACCACCCGGCGGAGCTGGCACTCCAGGTACAGCGGCAGGAACAACTGGTGCAGGGTCGCAGGGTCGGGCTCGAGGTCCACCTCGATGTCCTGCTCGGTGTCGGGCTCGGGCAGCGGCACCAGCGGCACACGCTCGGGTTTCTGGCGCAGCATGTTGTGGAACTCAGCGAACACGGCCTCGACGCGATCGAAGCGTCCGGAGCTCACGCCGTGGGCGACGAAGCGGGCCAGGGCGATCACGGCCTCGTGGTCCAGGCTCTCGGTGGAGAGCACCGGCCCCTGTTCGACGCGCAGATACTGCTCGGCCGGCATCGCGGAGATCCCCTTCTTCCCGAACACGGCAAAGCGCAGGTGCTCCGCCTCGGGATACCACTGCGCGATGGCCTGTGTGAGGTTCTGGGTGAGGGAACCGCACATGCCGCGGTGCGGAAAGAATACGAGCACCAGCGTGAGCTTCTCGTCCGTTTTCGACGGGGTGGGCGGGAGCAGGTTGGGCGGGATGAAGGTCTTCATCTCCTCGCCTATTGTTCTTGATTTACGCAACTGTTCAAGCAGGCGCCAGTATTTGACGGTCGAGACCATCTTCATCGCGTCGGCGATCTTCCGGATGTTCCGGATCGAACCCATGCGCTGCTTGATCGTTCGCAGATCCTGCATGGCCTGCCTATGCCTCCTGCACGACGAAGTTGGCTTTGAACTGCTCCATCAGGTCGGACAACTCCTGTTCGAGCTCCGGCGTCATCTCGCTGAGGTCCTCGAGCCGCTGCACCACGCTCTGGCCGTGGGCGGTGATGTGGGTGCTCAACTCTTCCAGCAACCGGGGCATCTGGGAGACAGGGCAGTGATCAAAATATCCATGGGTCCCCGCGGACAGCATGATCACCTGGCGCGCCATCGACAACGGCATGCCCAGCGGCTGGCGCATCAGCATCATCATGCGTTCGCCCCGCGCCAGTTGGTTGCGCGAGACCGGATCCAGATCCGAGCCGAACTGCGCGAAGGCCTGCAGTTCGCGGTACTGGGCCAGTTGCAGCCGCAGGGGGCCGGCCACGCGCTTCATCGCCTTGGTCTGGGCGGCGCCGCCCACGCGGGAGACCGACAGCGCGACGTTGATCGCCGGCCGCTGACCCGAGTGGAACAGTTCGCCCTCGAGAAAGATCTGACCGTCGGTGATGGAGATGACGTTGGTCGGGATGTAGGCCGAGATGTCGCCCGACTGCGTCTCGACCACGGGGATGGCGGTCAGGGAGCCGCCGCCGCGCGCCTCGGAGAGCTTGGCGCCGCGCTCGAGCAGGCGGGAGTGCAGATAGAACACATCGCCGGGGTAGGCCTCGCGACCCGGCGGACGTCGCAGCAGCAGGGAGATCTGGCGGTAGGCCACCGCGTGCTTGCTCAGGTCGTCGATGAGCACCAGGGCGTGCTCGCCCCGGTCACGGAAGTACTCGCCCATGGTCATGCCCGCGTACGGCGCCAGGAACTGCTGCGGCGCGCCGTCGGCGGCCGAGGCGCACACGACGGTGGTGTAGTCCATGGCGTGGTAGAACCGCAGGCGGTCCACCAGGGTGGCGACCGTGCTCTGCTTCTGGCCCACGGCGACGTAGATGCACTTCACGCCCTTGCCCTTCTGGTTGATGATCATGTCCATCAGAAGGCTGGTCTTGCCGGTCTGCCGGTCGCCGATGATCAGTTCGCGCTGGCCGCGGCCGATGGGCACCAGGGCGTCGATGGCGCGGATGCCGGTCTCCAGGGGCTCGCACACGCTCTGGCGGTCGACGATGCCGGGCGCCTTGGTCTCGATGGGGTGGTGGGCCGCGGCGTTCACGTCGCCCTGACCGTCGATGGGCTCGCCCAGGGCGTTGACCACGCGGCCGAGCATGGCCTCACCCACCGGGACCTTCACGATGTCGCCGGTGCGCCGGACCAGGTCGCCCTCCTTCAGGTGGGAGGAGTTGCCCAGCAGCGCACAGCCCACGGAGCCCTCCTCCAGGTTGAGGGCCATGCCGAACAGGTCGTGGCCGAAGTCCACGAGCTCGCCGGACATGACGTTCTCGAGCCCGTACACCCGCGCGATGCCGTCACCCACGGAGAGCACGGTGCCGACCTCGCTGACCTCCACGCGGTGTTCGAAGCGGGAGATTTCCTGAAGAATGATCGAACTGATTTCATCGGGTCGAAGTTGCATCGGTTTGGTTCCTGAAAATCACAGGCTCAGGTTCAGGCGGTCGCAGAACCGCCGAATGGAGCCTTCCATGGAGCCGTCGACGAGCTTGTTGCCCACGCGAATGAGCACGCCGCCGATCAGATCGGGGTTGACTTCCTGCCGGATCAGGGCGCTGTGCCCGTAGTGTTCCTGGATCTTGGCGCGGTACTCGGCGACCAGATCGGCGGGCAGCGGATGCGACGAGATCACGGAGACCATGATGCGGCCCATGAGCCGGTCCAGCTCCACACGGAACAGGCGGAAGATGTCGGGAAAGAGCTGCATCCGCCCGCGCTCGGTCAGGAGCACCAGGAGGTTGCGCGTCACGTCGAGAAACTTGTTGTCGTCACACAGCCGCGCGATGACCGCGCGGCGCTCGGTGTGGGAGAAAATCGGGTTGGCCATCACGTCGGAGAGCCCGTGGAGGAACTGGTCGTTCACCAGCGCGCTCTCGCGGGCGATGCGCTGGGCCATGCGGACGTCGCCCGCGGCGGCCTTCATCATGGCCCTTGCATAGCGTGAGCTGATCAGATCATGATTCATGGTGCGTCGTCGCCTGGAAGGTGGAATCCAGCCCCTTCTGGAAGAGGTAGGGCGAGGCCGCGGGATCAATCTTGCCGGCGACGTCGGCCTTCAGGTGCGTCAGGCTCTCGATGAGCAGCTCGTCGCGGATCTGGCGGATCATCATGTCCCGCTTGATCAGGACCTGCTTGAGGGTCTCGTTCTTGCGCATGCCCTGGTAGGTGCGGGCCTTGCCCAGGATCTGCTCGCGCTCGATGCCGCTCTCGTGCCGGACCTGGTCGGCGATGGCCTGCCGGCGCTGGTCCATGGTGGTCTCGAGCTCCCGGGCGGCCGTCTCGATCCGGTCGGCCTCGGTCTCCTTGGCGATGGCCTCGGCGACCTCCTCCTGGAACTTGCGGTTCTCCTCCCGGGCCATCTTCACGAGCGCGCGGCCGATGAAGCGGTGGCACAGGTAGAGGAACAGGGCAAAGTCCAGCAGCACGAACACCAGGGGAGGTCCGGCGAACTGTCCCGGGGCCGGCTTCCCGAAGTGGGGGTAGTTGAACAGGTCCAGCCAGTTGATGTTGGAGGCGAGGGCGAGCATCCAGTTCATGCTTCGTTCCTGAAGAGTTTTTCCTCGAACTTCGAGGTGTAGTCGGGAAGCTGGGCGGCCAACTGACTCTTGACCTTCTCGGCCTCGAACTGCAACTGTTTTTCAGACTCTGCAAGGTCCTGTTCGGCCTCGAGATCGGCGTCGCGGCGCATGCCGTCGGCCTCCTGCATGTAATGGGCGCGCTCTTCCTGTCGGACGACGGCCTGGGCCTGCCGGTATTCGTGCAGCTCCTGCTGGAGCACGCTCTCGCGGTCCCGGGCCAGGTCGAGCCGCTCCCGGGACGTCTCGACGCGTCCGCGGGTGGCGGCGTTGCGGCGGTCGATCAACGCCAGAAACGGCTGGAACAACAGGTGGTTCAGCACGATCATCAAGGTCAGGAAAAATACCAGATGGATATAAAAGGTGCCGTCAATGTCGAAGAGCACGGGCCAACCTCGGGAGCTGTGGTTTCCGCCCGTCGCGTCTGTGGAACCGAGCGGTTCACGCGGGCGTCGGCGGAAGGCGAAACCGGAGGCAACACCTCCGGCCGGCGCCCGTTGTATCACCCGACCCGATTTCCTGCAAGAGTGATCTAATAGGAGTGGGGCGACCGCCGGGGACCCGCGCCGCTGTTCTTCCTCTTCGCTTCACACGCAACGGTCCGGACGTGACCGTTCGAGTTCCGTGCGCTCCAATCCCCACATCCGGCACCGCATCTTCCCCCTCCCCAATATGGACTGCGGCCACTCGCCTTGGAGTGCGGCGACCTGGCGCCGCGAATTCCCCCGCGCTGCGGCGAAGCCGCCGTCGCGGCTCCCCCTCCCCAGACCCTTCGGGTACAGAGAAGTCTTTCTCCTTCCCCAGGATTGAAGCGACCCTGCCCGGGTCTCCGCAATCCTTCGCTGGTCTGTTCGCCTGTGTTGCAGGCGTGATTCTTTTCTCCAGCGCACGTCTCACCCCGACCCCGGGACCCATTCCGGCGAATTTGCAGGACTCCATCCTCGCCTCCCAAAACTCCAATGGTTTAGAAATAAACTACCGAAGTGGATTTATAGACTCCACAGGCAAACCCATAAACCCCAAAGGTTAAGAAATAAACTGATACAACGGTTTCATAAACTCCGCAGGCCAACCTATAAACCCCAAAGGTTAAGAAATAAACTGATTCAGCGGTTTATAAACTCCGCAGGCC
>JAHITJ010000097.1 GCA_018817795.1 Myxococcota bacterium
ACGGTCATCCCGGACTTCGATCGGACGCTGCGGGCGTCCCTGATGCTCATCGAACAGCGCCCGGACGACGCCGAGCGGGCCTATGTGCTCGAGCCCTTCACCCGGCTGCAGCGCAAGGCCGGCGGGTCCCCGTCCGATCCGGCGCCGGCGCCGCAGGCGTAGGAGCCCGCCGAGCTTCCCAAACGACCCGCCGCTGGTTTTCCGTGGGCCGTCGAACTTCCCAAACGACCCGCCGCTGGTTTTCCGTGGCCTGTCGGGCTTCCCAAACGACCCGCCGCTGGTTTTCCGTGGACCGTTGCCCTTCCCAAACGACCACCGGCGTTTTTCCGTGGCCTGTCGAGCTTCCCCGATGACCCGCCGCTGGTTTTCCGTGGCCCGTTGACCTTCCCAAATGACCCGCCGGCGTTTTTCCGTGGCCCGTTGACCTTCCCAAATGACCACCGGCGTTTTTCCGGGGGCCGCCGAGCTTACTGAACGACTCTCGGGAGATTTTCCGGGGGCCGCCGAGCTTCCCGAGAACCCACGAAAGACTTTCCACGGCGCATTGAGGTTTCTCGCAGACCCGCAGGCGGGACCCCGGCGAAGCCGGGAGCCGATTTCGATTTCGATTTCGATTTCGATTTCGATTTCGATCGGGAATCCGCATGTCCCCGTCCGGGAATCCGCCGCCAGGCGGGAGTCCGGCGAAGCCGGGAGCCAATTTCGATTTCGATTTCGATTTCGATTTCGATTTCGACCCCGACACCGATCCTTTTCCACCGTGGACAGAACCCGGAAACGGGAGTATGAACTGGTCTTTGCGGGCGATCCGCCGACCGGACCGCCACCTTCAACCAGGAGCCACCATGAAAACCCTTCTTTCCCTGATCCTGACGCTGGCCGCCTTGGCGACCTCCCCCGCCCCGGCGATCGCCGCCCCCGCGCGCCCGGTGAACAAGGCCACCCTGCCGCGTCACCTGCCGGCCTTCAAGACCCCGGCGGAACTGACCCGCGACTCCAACTCCCAGTTGGTGGACTTCATGACCGCCCACCCCGAACTGTACGGCATCACCGTGGCGCCCCCGGCGGGCTTCAGCATGTACGCCGAGTTCGAGCCCGTCGACGCCATGTACCTGGTGTACGACGACACCCAGCGGGACTATTATATTGATCTCATCGAGGCCGCCACCGTGTACGTGGACGTGGTGCTCTGGCACAGCGACGCCGAGGCCGACATCGCCGCGATCCTGCAAACCAACCTCTCCGCCGCAGCCCTGGCCCGCGTCAGCTACATCGACTTCTACGGGACCACCCACTACGTGTTCACGTCCCCCTACGAGATCGACTCGGCCGTGGACTCGATCTGGGCCGTGGACTTCGGACCCTACTTCGTCAAGAACGCCGACGGCCAGGTCGCCATCGTCGATCCGCACTATTACATCGAGCGCATCAACGACAACGCCATCCCCGAGAAGATGGGCGACCTCCTGGGCATGACCGTCTACCGCCCGGACCTCAACTTCGAGGGCGGCAACTTCTTCTCCGACGGCCAGGGCACCTGCTACTCCACGACCATGGTGCATGAGGCCAACCCCAAGTACACCGCCGGCGAGATCGACCAGATCTTCCTGGACTACTTCGGCTGCCAGAAGATGTTCTGGCTGACCCCGCTGCAGGGCGAGGGCACCGGCCACATCGACATGTTCTTCATCCTGGCGTCCCCCACCGACGTCATCGTCGGCTCCTTCCTGCAGTCCCAGGACGCCACCAACAAGACCGCCATGGACGACAACGCCGCCCTGTTCGAGGGCGCCACCAACTTCGCGGGCGACTCCCTGACGGTCCACCGCATCCCCATGCCCAACCCCGGCTCGGACTACTACGGCCGCATCTGGCGCTCCTACACCAACGGCCTGCGCCTCAACGACGCCTACCTGGTGCCGACCTTCACCGAGCACAGCGCCTACGAGCTCGACGCCATGGCCGTGCTCGCCACGGCCCTGCCCGGCGTCGCCACCGTGGCCGTCCCGTCGGACGCGATCATGCCGTGGGGCGGCGCGATCCACTGCACCACCCGCAGCAAGCCCGTGGGCGCGCCGTACCTGGCCGCCACCGAGCCCGACTACCTGTGTGGCGGCATGCCGTTCTGCGACGACTGCACCAACGAGTGCGCCGCCGACGAGACCGGCTGCATGGAGAACGGCGACCGCTTCGTGTGCGGCAACAACGACATGGATGTCTGCCTCGAGCGCATCGCGCTGCCCTGCCCGTCCTCGGCCCAGTGCACCGACGGCACCTGCGGCGGTGAGGACTGCACCGACGCCTGCCTCCCCTGGGAGACCGGCTGCGTCGACGACGACAACCGCTTCATCTGCGCCGAAGACGGCGACGGTGACATGTGCATCGATCCGGTGGCCTTCGCCTGCGAGACCGGACGCTCCTGCACCGGCGGCATCTGCACCCCCACCGACGGCTCCTGCGGCGGGATCGACTTCGTGGGCGAGTGCCAGGGTGACGTGTCCGTGTGGTGTGAGGACGGCATGCTGGCCGCCTACGACTGCGCCGCCGATGGCATGGGCTGCGGCTGGCTGGCCTCCGAGGAGTACTACGACTGCGTCGACCGCGCCGCCTGCACCGACGGCTGCGAGCTGGGCGAGACCCGCTGCGCCGACGGCAACGCCGCGCGCGAGGTCTGCGCCGAGGCCTTCGACGGCGACCGCTGCCTCGAGTGGAAGGCCATCGACTGCGGCGAAGGCACCACCTGCCTCAACGGCGCGTGCGTGGCCCCCTGCACCGACGAATGCGTCGCCGGCGAGACCCTGTGCGCCGACTTCGACAACCTGTCCACCTGCACCCTCAACGCCGCCACCGGCTGCACCGAACTGGTGCCCGCGGCCTGCGAGGACGGCACCACCTGCCGCGACGGCGCCTGCGCGGCCCCCAAGAAGGCCGACGACGGCTGCTCCTGCACCACCGGCTCCCGCGCCCCCGCCTCCGGCGCCCCCCTCTTCCTGATGCTGCTGGGCCTGGCCGGTTTCTTCCTTCGCCGCCGCGCGCTGTAAGAATCCGTCATTTCGTCAACTGCGCCCCCCTGGGTCAACCGGGCCTCCCCATCCCCATCCCCATCCCCATCCAAATCCCCATCCAAATCGAAATCGAAATCGAAATCGAAATCCCATCCCCATCCCCATCGAGTTCATCTGCGCCGAGGAAGACGCCTCCGGTGCCCCCCGAAGATTGGGCGGGCTCGTTCGGCCTCCGGAACGGGTCCGATAAGAGATTTGGTGAGGAAAAGCGCGCAGCGGCACCTGCGTTCCGTAGTTCACAAACATTCTCGGGGTGACGGGATAGGAAACGTTTCATCCTTCATCGTGGCCGCCAGCACCACGAAGGCTCTCCTGCGTCAGAGGGACGGCGCCGCCCTCTTCTTTTCCTATTTTCCCACGAGCACTGTACGCACGAGCACCGACGGGTCGCCCAGGGACGCGCCGAACCCCATGCGCCGGCAGTACGCCGCGTGCACGGGCGTCGCGTCCCGCACGACCAGCTCGCGGAAGCCCTCCTGCAGGAACTCCGGCCACGCCCGGTTGAAGAAGAACCGCGCGTTCTTCAGGTCCCGGTAGGCCGGCGTCACGTAATCCAGATGAATGCGGGCCACCCCGTCCCCCTCGGGGGCGTACACGAACAAGCCCACCGGCATCAGGTTCCGCAGGATGAACACGCAGCGCGCGCCCGCCACCTTGGCGAGCTCGAACCCCGGAAAGAACTTCTCCACGTCGGCGCGGTGCGTCTCCAGAAACGGCTTCAGGAACGCCTCGTCGTGGGCGCACACGGGGGCCAGGCTGAAGGCGTCCTGCCTGCGGGCCAGCATCCACAGATGAACCACATCCACCACCGCGATCACGCCGTTGACCGCCACCAGGGGCCAGGCCCCGAGCGCCCAACTGTAGGCCATCAGCGCCAGCGCGCCGACCAGGTTCAACCAGCGCAGGCGCCAGATGTTGCTCATCATCAACGAACTCACCGTCACCACCGACGCCAGATAGCCGAATACCTCGAGCATGCGCTTCCTCCCGGGACCTCCCCCTAAAATAGGACATTTGAATCCGAATACAACCCCCCAGCAAGAACCACGATGCCGCGATGAAGCTGCCCAACAAGCTCGGCATCTTCGACATGAGCGGCAACGTGTACGAGTGGAACTGGGATTGGAGCGGGAGCTTCCCCATCGCGCGCAAACCCTGATTGCACGGCTCATTCCCACCACCGCGCTTCCCACGGGAACGTACCCTCATCCCACTGCCAACAGGTCGCCTCGGTTCGGGTGGGGTTACACCAGCCCGGCCAGGAACGCCTCCGTCGAAAGTACGGTGACCCCGGTGTCCGGGTAGCTCGTTTTCACGCCCGGGCGCGTGACGAGCTGGTAGTTCAGGTGGGTCTTCAGGTCCGCTGCCCAGCGCTCCAGGGCCGGGGCCGGCCGCGAGTCGTTGCTCTTCACTTCGACGAGCATCCACGGGGCACCGTCGCGGGCAACGAGGAAATCGACCTCCTGGCCGTCGCGGTTGCGCAAAAAGTGGAGGGCGAACTCGCCCTGGGCCGTGTCGGTCCAGAAGTCGCACGCCTTGAGGAGGTGGAGGGCGACGAGGTTCTCCATGCGCGGTCCGCCCTCGGGCACCTGGGTCAGGTCGAAGAGATAGAGTTTCGGTTCCGCGCGGATCGCCCGCGAGATTTTCCTGGACCATGGTTTGATCCGGAAGCAGAGGTACACCGCGGCCAACGTGTCGAGCCACCCGGTGACGGTGTCGTGGGCCACCCCGAGGTCCTGTCGCAGGCTGTTGATCGACAACAGGGATCCCACCCGGGACGGCAACAGATCCACGAGCAGGTCGAGCGCGCGCAGGTTCTGGATGTTGCGCAGATCCCGGACGTCCTGGGCGATCAGGCGTTCACGACGCAGGCGGCTCCAGCGCCTGGCGCGTGCCTCGCTGCCGCCCAGCAGCGGCTCCGGGAAACCTCCGAGCCGCAGCACGTCGGCCAGGGGAAACGTGGGGGTGGTCCTGGTGAAGATCTCCTCGGGGGAAGGGGGACCGGCGGTCTCCCCGACGGTGAACGGGTGGACGTGATACGGCAGGTAACGGCCCAGCAGGCTGTCCCCCCCCCTGCGAAAGATGTCCAGCCGCGCGCTGCCCGTCACAACGATGGGAAATGCCTGCCGGGAGGTGTCGTACAGTCCCTTGAGTTTTTGCTTCCACCGGGGATCCTTGTGGATCTCGTCCAGGAGGATCGGACCTCCTTCCCGCGCGGCGATGGCCTGGGCGGGGCTGCGGATCCAGCGCTTGCGGAAATCCTCGTCGTCCCACGTGAACTCATTCTCCGGGTGCGCGAGCAGGAGCCGGCCGATGGTCGTCTTCCCGGTCTGACGCGGCCCGGACAGGAAGGCCATCTTCCCCAGGGCGAGGGCGTCGGTGCGGATGCTCTCGGTGAGATAGCGCGAAATCAGGTTCATCGGGCAGGCTCCTTGTCGGCAAATTTCCAGTCGATTGGAAACTTGCCGCGGCAAACTTCCAGTTGGATGGTAATCTGCCGGTCACGATTTGGCAAGAGACTTGAAACAAACCTGTGCTGTCACTTCCGCAGGAAGATCAGGTCCCAGTCCACGAACTCCACCGTGAGGTCCCACTGCCGGGCCAGGAAGAGGAACGTCTCCCGCGAGAAGAAACCGACGTGGGTGAAGTCCTCCCGGTAGCGCCACGTCTGGAAGGCCGCCAGGTCCGGCCGCAGCCGCGTCATGATCCCCAAAAGGCCGCCGGGGCGCAGCAGGGACATCAGGCGCCGCCACTCCCGTCCGGGGTCGTGGAAGTGCTCGATGGCCTCGGTGCACGTGATGAAGTCGTAGGTGCGGGCCAGGGCGGCCTCGTCGGGGGCGAAGAACGGATCATACAGCGTCATCGAGTGGCCATGGCGCTCCAGCAGCAGGTGCAGGGCCGGGCCGGGGCCGGAGCCGAAGTCCAGGCCCTCCTGCGGGGTGTCCCCCAGGCGCAGGGCCATGGGGGCGGCGAAGCGTCCCAGAAACGCCAGGTAGCCCGGCTCGTCGGGGGCGTTGTTGTGGGTCTCGTAGCGCGCCTTCTCGGGCGCGGGTTCGGGCAACTGGGCCGGGTCGACGAAGACCAGGGCGCAGGTGGGGCACTCGAAATAGTTACGGGTCCGATCCTGCCAGTAGAAGCGGGTGGATTCGGAGGCGCAGAGCGGACAGGAATGCATGATGGGGATGGGTTCGGGGTGCAAGGCGGGCCGGATCGGGGAAGGCCGATCAGGAGAGGCGCTGCTCCAGGGCTTCGAGCTGGGCCAGAAGCTCCGCGGGCATGCGATCGCCGAACTTGGCGTAGTGCTCGCGCACCAGGCCCAGCTCACGCTTCCAGCCCTCGCGGTCCACGGACAGGATGGACTTCATGTCCTCCTCGGTCACGCCCTCGGGGCGGTCGATGGCGTCGGGGGTGGGCATCCAGCCGATGTCGGTCTTCTGGGCCTTGCCGGTGCCCTCGCACTGGTCGAACACCCACTGCAGCACGCGGCTGTTCTCGCCGTAGCCGGGCCAGATGAACTTGCCCTCGGCGGACTTGCGGAACCAGTTGACGTAGAAGATCTTCGGCAGCTTGGCGGCCTCGGTCCGCGTGCCGATCTTCACCCAATGCTTGAAATAGTCGCCCATGTGATAGCCGCAGAACGGCAGCATGGCGAAGGGGTCGCGACGGACGGTGCCCGCGGTCACGTCCAGGGCCGCGGCGGTCACCTCGGAGCCCACGATGGAGCCCAGGAACACGCCGTGGTTCCAGTCGAAGGCCTGGTGGACCAGCGGGATCGTCGAGGGCCGGCGGCCGCCGAACAGGAACGCGCTGATGGGGACGCCCCGGGGATCCTCCCACTCGGGAGCGATGACCGGACACTGCTTGGCAGGGGCCGTGAAGCGGGAGTTGGGATGGGCCGCGGCGCGGTCGCCCTTCTTCTCGGGATTGCGGTCCCACTCGTTGCCCTTCCAGTCGATGATCTTTCCGGCGGGGGCGTCGTAGCCGATGCCCTCCCACCAGATATCGTTGTCTTCGGTCAGCGCCACGTTGGTGAAGATCGTGTTCTTCTCGATGCTCTTCATGGCGTTGGGGTTGGAGTCCATGGAGGTGCCCGGGGCCACACCGAAGAAGCCGTTCTCGGGGTTGATGGCCCGCAGCACGCCGTCTTCGTCGAACTTCATCCAGGCGATGTCGTCGCCGATGGTCTCGACCTTCCAGCCGGGGACGGTGGGGACGAGCATGGCGAGGTTGGTCTTGCCGCAGGCCGACGGGAACGCGGCCGCGACGTAGCGGCGCTTGCCCTCGGGGTTGGTGATCGCCAGGATGAGCATGTGCTCGGCGAGCCAGCCCTCGTCGCGGGCCATCACGGAGGCGATGCGCAGGGCCAGGCACTTCTTGCCCAGCAGCGCGTTGCCGCCGTAGCCCGAGCCGTAGGACCAGATCGTCCGCTCCTCCGGGAAGTGGGAGATGTATTTCTTGTCCAGCGGGGCGCACGGCCACAGGCCACCGTCGGTCTCGCCCGGAGCCAGGGGCTTGCCCACCGAATGCAGGCAGGGCACGAACTCGCCGTCGGCGCCGAGGATCTCGAGGACACGGCCGCCCACGCGGGTCATGATGTGCATGTTCGCCACGACGTACGGGCTGTCGGTGATCTCGATGCCGATCTTGGCGATGGGCGAGCCCACGGGCCCCATGCTGAAGGGGATGACGTACATCGTGCGACCGGCCATGCAGCCGTCGTAGAGGCCCTTCATGGTCTCCTTGAGCTGGTCGGGATCGATCCAGTTGTTGGTCGGGCCGGCCTGGTCCTGGGTGCGGCTGGCGATGTAGGTGCGGTTCTCGACCCGCGCCACATCGGAGGGATCGGAGCGGAACAGGACGCAGCCGGGCCGCTTTTCGGGATCCAGCGGCTTGGCCAGACCCTCGTTCACGGTGATGGCGATCATCTCGTCGTATTCCTTCTGGGAGCCGTCGCACCAGACCACGGAGCCGGGGCGGCACAGGGTGCGGATCTCCTCGACCCAGGCGTTGAGCTTTTCATGTTTGGATGTCATGGGATCTTCTCTCCCTCGAACGAGGAAATGCAGTCCATTCGAGGCCTCGGAAGGTACTCACAATCGTTGCTTTTGTCAAAACCGGATTTTTCCATTCTCCCAAAGCCCCGGGGACCGCCCCCGGCTGTATCCACGCTGGTCCTGCCGCCGGCATATTTATCCGTTGGCCGGAAGGGTCCTCTGCTGTACACTCCCTGCCAGGAGACCACCCCGTGAACCACCAGACCGGCTTCGACAACCAGAAGTATCTTTCCGAGCAGACCGCCGCGATCTTCGAGCGCGTCTCCCGCTTCGACAACAAGTTGTACCTCGAGTTCGGCGGCAAGCTCCTGTTCGATCTGCACGCCGCGCGCGTGCTCCCGGGGTTCGATCCGAACGTGAAGATGCGCCTGCTGCAGGAGCTTCAGAAGCGGACGCCCATCGACGTGATCCTCACCATCTTCGCCGGCGACATCGAGCGCAAGAAGATGCGCGCGGACTTCGGCATCACCTACGACTCCGACGCCCTCAAGCAGATCGACGACTTCGCCCAGTGGGGCATCACCATCTCCTCGGTGGTCATCACCCGCTACGAGGACCAGCCCGCGGCCAGCCTCTTCCGCAACAAGCTCGAGCGCCGGGGCGTGCGCGTGTACACCCACCGCAGGACCCGGGGCTATCCCACTGACGTGGACATGATCGTCAGCGACGAGGGCTACGGCGCCAACCCGCGCATCGAGACCTCGGCCCCGCTGGTCATCGTCACGGGACCTGGCCCCAACAGCGGCAAGCTCGCGACCTGCCTGTCGCAACTCTACCACGACCACCGCCACGGCGTGCGCTCGGGGTACGCCAAGTTCGAGACGTTCCCGATCTGGAGCATCCCGCTGAAGCACCCGGTCAACGTCGCCTACGAGGCCGCCACGGCCGACATCCGCGACTACAACACCATCGACCACTTCCACCTCGAGGCCTACGGCACCCAGTCGATCAACTACAACCGCGACATGGAGGTCTTTCCGGTGGTGCGGCGCATCCTGGAGAAGATCACCGGGCAGGCGTCGATCTACAGGTCCCCCACCGACATGGGCGTCAACCGCGCCGGCTTCGGCATCATCGACGACGCGGTGGTGCGCGAGGCCGCCGGCCAGGAGATCATCCGCCGCTGGTACCGCTACGCCTGCGAGTACGCCATGGGCATGGTGGACAAGGAGACCGTGGACCGCGTCGACGGCATCCTGCACGAACTGGGGCTCAAGCCCGAGGACCGCCGCGTGGTCCCGCCCGCCCGGGAGGCCGCCGCCGAGGGGCAGGCCGCCGGACGCGGCTGCGAGGGCATCTTCTGCGGCGCGGCCATGGAGCTGGCCGACGGCACGATCATCACGGGCAAGAACTCCGAACTGATGCACGCCTCCTCGGCCCTGGTGCTCAACGCCGTCAAGCACCTCGCCGGCGTCCCGGACCGGATCCACCTGATGCCGCCCAACATCACCGGCAGCCTGCAGCATCTCAAGAAGGAGATCCTGCGCGGCCGCATGCTCAGCCTCGACCTCGAGGAGACCCTCATCTCGCTGGCCATCAGTTCCGCGTCCAACCCCGTGGCCGCCGAGGCCGTCGAGCGCCTCAAGGAGCTGCGCGGCTGCGAGGTCCACCTCACGCACATGCCCACGCCCGGCGACGAGGCCGGCCTGCGCAAGCTCGGCGTCAACCTCACCAGCGAACCCGAGTTCGCCACGAAGTCCCTGTTCATCCATTAGAGGTGTTTGAATGAAGACATTTCTCAGTCTCATCATTGTTTTTTCGATGTGGATCGGTTCGCCGACGTTCGCCCGGGCCCAGGAGATCGTCTGTCCAAAAGCCTCCGGGGATCCCGAGTACAACAAGAACGAGGCCCGCTCCTACTACAACATGGGGAACACCTTCTTCACCATGAAGCAGTACGAGAAGAGCGCGGCCTCCTTCGTATGCGTGATCAATCTGGTGCCCTACTCGATCATGGCCCGCTACCGCCTCGGAAAGAGCTACGACGCCCTGGGCCGCTTCAGCCTGGCCCGCGAGCAGTATCAGTGGATCCTGGCCGACGCCTCCGACGAGGCCTCGGTGCTCAAGGCCGAGGTCCAGAAGCGCTTCGACGAGATCAAAAGCCTCGCCGACAAGGCCGCCGATCCCGCGAAGGATCCCGCGGTGGGCGTGACCGACCCGGTGACCACGGACCCGGCGCCCGACGGCGACAAGCCGACCGAACCCGCAAAGGATCCCGCCGCGGCCGGGACCGACCCGGTGACCACGGACCCGGCACCGTCACAGCCCCCGCTGACCTCGCGCTGGTGGTTCTGGACCGGCGTGGGCGCCACGGCCGTGTTCACGGTGACGGCCGTCTACTCCGGACTTCAGACGGTGAAGTACCAGGACCGGTGGGAGTCCGACTGGCGCCCTGCGGACCGCTCCGCCCTCGAGGACTGGCGCCTGCGCACTGATCTGGCCCTCGGCGGCGCCGTGATCTCGGCGGTGGCACTGGGCGCCGCGCTCTGGCTCAACCACACCAAGGCAACCCCCGTGAAGTCCTCCGGCGGCACGTCGGTCCTCCTGCTCCCCGCCTGCGGCCCCGCAGGCTGCGGCCTCTCCCTGACCTGGGAATTTTGACAGGACCTTGTGAACGGTTCCATACCCCGAAGGGGTTCATGACATGATGCCCCGGGTTGGCGCGACCGGCCACCTGTCGCCCGCACGGTCCCCCGTGCGCACTACCCGGGGAAAACATCAAAAGTAAGAAAACCACTAGTCAAAGCAACCCCAGCAAAAGACTATACAACACAAGGTAAAAGGGCGCAACCTCACGGAATCATTGGGGAAATCTTCATGTCATTCCACCGGCAAGTCACGGCAAAAGACAGTAACAAATGGTTGTTACTTTCAATCTCAAACGAACATTGTAAACGGAGGAATCGACATGAAAAGGCATTACTACGCCTGGAACTGGACAAGGGGAGTTTGCACCGATGGCGACTCGGGAGCGCCGATAGGCGGCTTGCACGTGTTCGCCAGCAAAAAGGAACGGGACACCTGGACGCGGGGAGGGGCGGACTACCGCAGTTCTCCGGGCTTCCGGGAAGCATGCCCGGCGACATGGCAGCGATACGACAGGGACCCGATCTTCCATGAAACGGAAGGTGAAGCATGAACACGCCGATGTTGTTGAAAAACTTCGAAGATACCCCGGTCCGCTATCCGGTCTGGTGCGAACGTAAACACGACGGGATCAGGGCCGTGGTACTCGTCGACGAGGCCGGGCGCGGGACCGCATGGTCTCGGTACGGGCGACCACTGCCGGCGGCGCAAGGTATCGCCGATCAAGTTGCCGCGACCATGGGTCCGGGTCATGTCGTCGACGGCGAACTGGACGCCGGGTCATGGGGGTTGACCCAATCGGCGATCAAGCGGAAGGACCCTGCCGGGCTGGTGTACAGGCCATGGGACGCGTTGACCCTGAGTGAGTGGACCGCTGGCCGCTCCGAGGTCCACCTGGGCCAGCGTAGGGCCCGCCTGGACCCGTTGCGCGGTGTGCCGGGTGTGGAGGTCGTCGACGGCTTGCTGGTGCTTAACGAGGCTGCTTTGGGCGTGTGCTTTGCGGATGCAATTGAGCGGAAATTTGAGGGCGTCGTTATTAAAGATTTGCACGCTCCTTATGTGTGTGGCGTGAGAAGTGGCATGTGGCAGAAATTGAAAATGGGACGGCGGGAAGAGTGGTAAAATGCACACTATTTCACATAATTTCCGCGTGAAAATCGGTTCCATCACCGTGCATATGTCCACCCTCGATGCCGCGATCCATCTTTGTGTACGCCTTCAACGCAAGGGTCACCCTGCCGTTTTGACCGTATAGCCTTCCGTTTACTTTGTACCCTATTTAACCGAAATAACCGTATAGCCGGTTATACCATGAAAATCAATGGTTATTCGTTGTTGCGTGAAAATATTTGCTCTTGCATGCGGAAAACACTTGACAAATTTCGATTCTCCCGCATTCTCCCGCACCCTGTGAAAATATTGAAGGAAATCAAACACTTGCACTTGACATAGAAACTTTGTTGACTATAGTGTGAAAGTATGCTCGGGGATTCAATCCGAGCGAGGCTCTTGTTGTGATCGTAGTCTACGCCGATGACAGGTCAAGTAGGAAATCTCAAGAATATTGGCTAGCCAAGGCCGATGAGTTTCGAGCCGAGGCCAAGATGCTTGACCGGATCTCGTCATGGGCCATCCGAAACATAGGCGACGAGGCATATCTTAGTACCCTCGAATTACTCCGATACCGGAGGGATGTTTCCCTCAGAAACATTCAGGCGGCCGAATATCTGGCGTCTGGTGCGGAACCAGACCCCGACGGCCAAAATATGAACACGCATGAAGGCATGTACGCGACTCTATTACATTTCGATGCAGACGACCTGAAGAAAAAAGACCGACGAGCCCGCAGCAATAGTGCTCGCCAGCGTGCCCCACAGGCCCGCCGTGCCATCCCGCAGAGCATCCGGCGTACACCGCGCAATCGTGCCCACCGGGCGACCGCCAGCAGGCCACAGCAGGCGGCGGCAGGCACGTCCCCACCGGGCAGTAGTGAGGGTCCATCAGGAGACCCCGACCCACCATTAGCTGAACAAAACACAACCGGCCAAACGGCCAGGGGGGCGCGCAATGTCGCGTGAACTATCTGAACTTGCGCTTGCAATGCAGAGGGAAGGGCACGGCGATGGCCCGATCTCAGAAGAGCTTAGACGCCAATTTCCGCACGCAACCGACGAAGAAATTGTAGATGTCATGGTCAACCTTCCGGCACCTCCTGATCGGCCCATGATGAAGGTTCCGGTGCCTGCTGGTGCATCATCGGGGACAGGCGACCTTCACGACGAAATCCGAGCCCGGCTGAAACGCCGGCAGGGGCGCGGCCGCATCATCGGCGATCTGCTCAAGGATCCGAACTTCGAGCATATGACGCCTGCTCAAGTCGCCGATATCATCGGGGAAGTCGAGGCCGAGCCGGTACCAGCAAAGAAGGCAAC
>JAHITJ010000098.1 GCA_018817795.1 Myxococcota bacterium
CCCCGGCGCAGCCGGCGCGGGGTGCCGCCGCAGGCGGGATCCGCGAACAAAGTGAGCGGGACACCGGCGAAGCCGGGATCCGGCGAAGCCGGGATCCGATTTCGATTTCGATTTCGATTTCGAGCGGGACCCGGGCGGCGGGCCGGGGTCTTTCCTCTTCGCGTTCATCCGGGGCTTTCCTCTTGTTTCCCCGGGTAGATGCGCACGGTCCCCGTGCGCCCAACCCGGGGCATCATGTCCGCAACACCGCCGCAGGCGGTGTAAGGAGGAAGGCGGGACTCAGTGCCGGGGCCATGGGCCATGGGCGTAAGCGAGGATGGGCGCAGGGAAGGGGGGGGGGCGCTACCACACGCAGGGGGTGCCGTTGATGATCTGGAAGCGGGCGATGAAGGCGTAGGGCGTGCTGTAGGCGGTGGAGCCGCCCACGATGAGGCCGCCGTCGCAGTCGGAGCGCCAGGCGGCGTCCTGGAGCACGGTGCCCGAGGTGGCGTTCCAGGGCGGGGCGCCGAAGGACGGGATGGAGACCTCGGTGATCTCGCAGTTGGTAAACGGCGTGACGCAGGAGTAGTGGCCGTGGCGGTACTCGAAGACGCCGCCGAAGATGGTGCCGGAGATGTTCTGGTACTGCCCCAGGACCAGGGCGCGCAATATAGCACAATTCCAGTGAATTTCCGCCGCGTTTGTGCTAGAGGTTCCCGCCGTCATGACCGAGCCCGCCGCCCCCCCCTCCACAGAACAATCTCCCGACTTCCAGTCAGCCGAGTTTCATCCGGCCGGGGCCGGCGGGACCAACGAATTGCTGCGCCTGGCGTTCCCGCTGATCATCACGTTCGTCTCCCACGTAGTCATGGGCGTGGCCGACACGCTGGTCATGGGCCAGGTGGGCACGGCCGAGCAGGGGGGCGTGGGCCTGGGGTCGGCGCTCTTCTGGTCCTTCTCCTCCTTCGCCGCGGGGCTGCTCTCGACGGTGACCACCTTCGTCGCCCAGGCCTACGGCGCCCGCAAGCACGACGAGGTGCGGCACTCGGTGGTCGTGGGCATCGGCCTGGCGCTCCCCCTGGCGGCGATGCTCGTGGCGCTCAGTTTCTGGGTGCCCGAGTTGATCACGCTGTTCGGGACCAACGCCGATGCCAAGCCCCACGTGATCGTATACCTGCGCTGGATGCTCTGCTCGACGCCGCTGTTCATGCTCAACTTCGTGCTCATCGGCTTCTTCCGCGGTATCTCGGACACCGTCACCCCCATGATCGTCACGCTGCTGGTCAACGTGGTGAACATCACGCTCAACATCGTGTTCGTGTTCGGGCACTTCGGCTTCCCGGAGATGGGGGTGCAGGGCGTCGCGCTGGCCACCGTGATCTCCATGGGCATCTCCGTGATCGTGTTCTTCGGGCTGTACTTCTCCCGGACGCACCACGCCAGGTACCACACGCGGAAGCCGCTCCCGTTCGCCCAGATCCCGTTCCGCCGCTTCCTGAAGGTGGGCGTGCCCATCGGCATCTCCTGGTTCCTCGAGAACATGGCGTTCAACATCATGTCGCTGTACATCGCGGCCTTCGACCCCGCCTCCACGGCGGCCAACACCATCGTGTTCCAGTTGTGCCACGTCAGTTTCATGCCTGCGGTGGGCATCTCCATCGCCGCGTCGACCCTCGTGGGCAAGTACATCGGCGCGGGGCGCCCCGATCTGGCCGTGCGCAGCGCACGCCGCTCCCTGGTGCTGTCGGTGGCGTACATGGGCACCATGGGCATCGTGTTCATCACGGCGCCGGCGTTCTTCATCGGCCTGTTCAACAAGGACCCGCAGGTGCTCCAGCTGGGCGTGCTGGCGCTGCACCTGGCCGCGGCGTTCCAGATCTTCGACGCCATGGGGGTCACCATCGACGGCGTCTTCCGCGGCGCCGGCTTCACGCTGCTCCCGATGCTGATCCGCCTGGGCGTGATGTGGGCCATCTTCGTGCCCAGCATCTTCCTGCTGGGCCACTACGTCTTCGAGACCGGCATCGCCGCGGGCTGGACGGCAGCGCTCATCGGCCTCGGGCTCCAGGGGATCACGCTGCTGATTGCCTTTTTCGTGTATCCGTGGTGGAACAAGGGACGTGTCTAGGAGCCTGTCGTGGAAATCCGGCAAGCTCCTGCGGGCGCTGCTCATGAGCGGGGAGGACCCATGTCTGCACACGACGACGATCGCTCGAAGGAAACCGAGAAACACTACGCCACCGCGCTGACCTGGCACGAACTGTGCCGCGGCAAGCAGGAGATCTTTCCACGCTGTCCGGTGCGCGGGAACGCCGACTTCTCCGTGTGGTACACGCCCGGGGTGGCCGAGCCCTGCCGGCGCATCGCGGCGGATCCGGCCCTGGCCTACAAGTACACCAACAAGGGCAACACCATCGCCGTGCTCTCCGACGGCAGCCGAGTGCTGGGGCTGGGCGACATCGGCCCGGAGGCGGGCCTGCCGGTGATGGAGGGCAAGGGCCTGATATTCAAGATGTACGGCGGGGTGGATGCCTTCGCCCTGTGCGTGAACGCCCCCACCGCCGATGAACTGGTGGCCGTGGGCCGCGCCGTCGCCCCGTCCTTCGGCGGCATCAACCTGGAGGACATCGCCTCCCCGCGCTGCTTTGACGTCCTCGACCGGCTGCGCGCCGCGCTCGACATCCCCGTGTGGCACGACGACCGGCAGGGCACGGCCACGGTCATCTTCGCCGGACTCAGGAACGCTGCCCGCGTCACCGGGCGACGACTGGAGGATTGCCGCTTCGTGCTGCTGGGCGCGGGGGCGGCCAACCTCGCCGTGGCCGAGCTGCTGGCCTTCTCCGGCGTGGACCCGGGGCAAATCATATTTGTCGACCGTCCCGGCATCCTGGGTCCTGAGCACGCGCCGTACCACCCGCTGCGGGACGGACTGGTCGCCCGCTCCAACTCGGAAAGGCGGACCGGCGGCCTGACCGAGGCCCTCGCCGGGGCCGACGTGCTCGTGGCGCTCTCGACGCCGGGGCCGGGCATCATCACGAAGGAGCACGTCCGCTCCATGGCCGGGGAGGCCATCGTGTTCGCGTGCGCCAATCCCGTGCCGGAGATCTGGCCGTGGGAGGCAGCCGACGCCGGTGCGGCCGTCGTGGCGACCGGGCGCGGGGACTTCCCGAACCAGG
>JAHITJ010000099.1 GCA_018817795.1 Myxococcota bacterium
CGCGTCCCCGGCGACCGTGGGACCGGTCGCGTCCCCGCCGCGAATTTCGCACGAGGGGCTGGCCCGCGCGCGGGTTCTGTGGCATGTTGCGCCGATGACTTTTACCGAATTCCAATTACATCCCAATCTCCTTCGTGGCATCGAGGCCCTCGGCTTCGAGGATCCCACCCCCATCCAGAACGACGCCATCCCGCCGGCCATGGCCGGCAAGGACGTCCTCGCGTGCGCCATGACCGGCAGCGGCAAGACCGCGGCCTTCGGGCTGCCGATCCTGCACCACCTGATGGGAAGGCCCCGGGGAGCCACCCGCGCGCTGATCGTGACCCCGACCCGCGAGCTCGCCGCCCAGATCGTCGAGCACCTCGAGGAGCTGGCGGCCCACACGAAGCTCACTTGCGCGGCGGTGTTCGGCGGGGTCGGCGCCGGACCGCAGGAGCGCGCGTTCCGCGCCGGGGTCGACATCATCGTCGCCACGCCCGGGCGGCTCCTGGACCACTTCCAGCACCCGTACGCCAAGCTCGAACAACTCGAGTTCCTGGTCCTCGACGAGGCCGATCGCATGCTGGACATGGGCTTTTTGCCGGACATCCGTCGCGTGCTCGCCCACATCCCGAAGAAGCGCCAGACGCTGTTCTTCTCGGCGACCCTGCCCGACCCCATCGTCGGCCTGTCGCGGGAGATGCTCCACACCCCGGTCCGCATCAACATCGAGCGCAAGTCGCAGCCCGCGGTCGGGGTCCGGCAATCGATCTACCCCGTGGCCGAGGACCTGAAGCCGCACCTCCTGCTTGAACTTTTGCGCGGCGGCGCCGTCACCAGCGCCATCGTGTTCACGCGGACCAAGCACCGGGCCAACCGCCTCTCGGAGTTTCTCGATCAGCACGGGGTGGACGCCGTGCGCATCCACGGGAACCGCTCCCAAGTGCAGCGCACCGAGGCCCTCAAGGGGCTCAAGGAGGGGCGGACCAAGGTCCTCGTGGCCACCGACATCGCCCAGCGCGGCATCGACATCGAGGGGCTCACGCACGTCATCAATTTTGACGTCCCCCACCTGCCGGAGGACTACATCCACAGGGTTGGGCGCACCGCAAGGGCCGGCGCCCTGGGCGACGCGTTCACCTTCGTCTCCCCCGAGGAGGAGGGTGATCTGCGGGCCATCGAGCGCGCCGTGGCCAAGAAACTGCCCCGGGTGAAGGTCGAGGGCTTCGACTACGCGAAGCGGCCCGAAGAGCGCTTCGAGATCCCGATCGCGGAGCGGATCGCCCAGATCCGCAAGCGCAAGGCCGAGGATCGCGCGCGCTCCTTCGAGAAGGCCGAGCGCAGGGCCAAGGCCGAGATCGAAGCCAAGGCGCTGGCCGCCGAGAAGGCCGAGCGAAGGGCCAGAGCCGGGGCCGAGGGGTCCGCAAGACCCGGTGCCTCCGCGGGCGCAAACCCGGGGGACCCCACGGGCTCCCGTCCCCACCACCGGCGACGACGGAGATAAGGAAGGTCCACCCCGGGAAGGCCCAGGATGGAAACGGGGTCAACGCAAGAGCCTTTTGCATGAATGTCTGCAAAGGCAGAGGTGTGGGATCCGATTTCGATTTCGATTTCGATTTCGATTTCGATTTCGATTTCGATTTCGATTTCGATTTCGAATCGATTCGAACTTCTTGCGATACCGCCGGGGTGGAAAAATCACGGGTTGCGCGCGCGGAGACCGGTGGTACACTGAAGTGCCTGCATAAGGAGAGTCCCCATGAAAAAACAAACTTTTGCCCTGAGCCCTGTGTCTACGAGCCCCGCTCCGAAATATCCCTCACGCAAGGCGACGATCGCGCTGGCCTCCGGGTTCGGCCTGCTGCTGGGCGCCGGCTGCCAGGTGGCCCTGGAGGAGAACCCCGACGCCTGCACCGCCGGTGAGGCCGAGTGCCGCGACGCAGCGACGCTGGTGCAGTGCGACCGCGACGCCGTACAGCACATCATCGACTGCAACGACTACTGTGTGGCCAACCACGGCGCCGGGTGGGTCAGTTACGGCTGCGACGCCGACTCGTCCAACGACCCGTGTCAATGCGTGTACGACATCCTCGACGGCGGCATCGGCGCCTGCGAGCCCGGAGATCTGTACTGCAGCGACGACCAGAGCGTCACCTACTGCGACGCCGCCGAAGGAGTTGTCTGGGGCACGCCGGTCACGGTGACCTGCGACGAGTACTGCCACCTCACCCTGGGGCCGGACTACTCCTCGTGGCTGGGCTGCGACGCCAACCAGACCGACGACATCTGCCAGTGCGAGTACGACATCATGGACGGCATGGTGGCCGAGTGTGAGCCCGGTGACCTGATGTGCCTCGACGACGGCCAGCTCGCGATCTGCAGCGAGAACTACAGTTACGACTACGTCCCCTGCGCCGACAAGTGCGTGGCCGACCTGGGAGAGGGTGCGATTTCCCTGTCCTGCGACGCCACCGACGCCGAAGACCCCTGCAACTGCGTGATTCCCGAGTAAGTGCCAACGGTTCACAAAACGTAGTTAACGTGAACCATGACATTCGAGCAATTTTTCTCAATTGGGGGTTGACCGGTCCCCGGGTTTGAGGGATGTTTCCCCTGTGAAAGGAGCGGCGCCCATGACTTCCTCCGCGTATCCGACCCATCTGAAAGATTATCGTGAGCAGTATCGCAACAGCTGCGAGCATCGCGCGGCCTTCTGGGAGGGAGAAGCCAGGGGCCTGCTGTGGCGGCATCCGTTCTCGGTGGTGATCGACGAGACCGGAGCCTGGTTCGCCGACGGCCGGCTCAACGCCTGCGAGAACGCGCTGGACAGCCACGTGCGCGAAGGACGCGGGGAGCGAACGGCCATCGTGGAGATCGGCGACGGCGAGCACCAGAGCGCGTTCACTTACGCCCAGCTGCTGGCGCGCGTCGAGCAGGTGGCCGCCGGCCTGCTGGATCTCGGGCTGGCTTCCGGGGACGCCGTGGGCATCCTGCTGCCCGACAACGCCTCCTGCGTGGTCGCGCACCTGGCAGCGGCCCGCATCGGCGCCGTGAGCGTCCCCCTGTCCAAGAGGTTCTCCGCGGCCTTCTCCGAAAGAATCATGGAGGACGCCGGCGTGAAAGTGCTGATCACCTGCGGCCAGATGTGCCCGCAGAAGGTCATCGATGCGCTCATCGCCTGGGCCGGCGGGCACAACCTGCCCGTGGTGGATGCCTGCGATGACGTGTTCGCCGCCTTCGGCACCCACCGGACCGTCGAACCCGTCGCCCGGGGCGCCGAGGATCCGCTGTTCGTCATGTATCCGGGCTCCGGTGCCTCCATGCCCCGCGGCTACGTCTATGCGACAGGAGGATACCTGACGCAGGTCCAGTTGTCCCAGCGGATGCTGTTCCACGCCGGCCTGCAGACCGAGCGGCCCGTGCGCATGCTCGTGGGCGCCGAACCCTCGGCGCTGATCTATCTCGCGTACAACCTGTGGGGTCCGCTGCTGGCCGGCGACACCTGCATCTGCGGACCGGTGCCCGACACCGATCCGAACGCGCGCATCACGGCGCTGACGAGCACCGACGACCCGGTCATCATGCTGATCACGCCGCACCACATCATGAAGATCCGCGAACACTTCCAGCCGCTGGGTCCCGAGCACCGGCTCCACACCGTGGGTGTGTTCGGCGACGCGGTCACCCCGCGCCACCTGCGCTGGATCGGCGAGGAGCTCGCGCAGGATGTCACCCACGTGGTGAACCTGTGGACCTCGGCCCAGGCGGGCTGCTGCGTCCTGTCCACGCTGGCGCTGCCCGACATGTGCCGCACCGGTGCGCTGGGGCTGCCCCTGCTGGGCGTCGTGCCCCAGGTCGTCAACGACTTCGGCAAGCCCTGCGGCACCAACGAGAGCGGGCAGATGGTCTTCTCCGGCGGCTTCCCCGGCATGGCCCGAACGATCCTCGGCCAGCCCGACCGGTTCGCCCAACTGCACCTCAACCCGGCCGGGCAGTTCCAGACCAACGACGGCGTGCGCCAGGACGCCGAGGGCTTCTTCTGGTTCATGAAGCGGCTCGACGACGTGATGAAGGTCGAGGGGCACTCCGTCTCCACCTCCGAGGTCGAGAGCATCCTCCAGTCCCACCCGGATGTGCGCGAAGCCACCGTCATCGGGGTCGAGGGCCAAGAGGCCGGGGACCAGCTGGTGGCCTTCGTGGCGCCCCGCTTCCAGAAGGACGCCGAGGAGGTCGACGCCTTCGAAAAGCTGCTGCGCGCCTTCTTCGAGGAGCACGCCGGCGAGTTCACCCTGCCGATCCAGTTCAACTTCGTGCGTGAGATGCCCCGCACCCGCTCGGGCAAGGTCGAGCGCCGCCTGCTCCACCGCATCGCAAACAATGACGTCTCCTCATCCGAGGACCTGGGGCACCTGAGCAACCCCGACGTCGTACAGGATCTCGTCAACCACAAAGGACGGTAGTTATCATGACTGCTTTCGGAAATTTCGCCGACTCGATCGCCGAGCTCGGCAGGACCCAGATCGCCGCCACCGTGCGCGATCGCCAGGCCACGGTACTCTTCTCCGACTGGTCCCGCGAGCTTGAGGACCTGCTCATCGAGGACCCTGTCGCCCTGGCCGATCCCGCCATCCGTGCCGAACTCCAGAGCGCCATCTCCGGGCTGGCCCAGGCCCAGGGAAGCCCTGCCGCGCGCCTGCTCCTCGGGGAGATGATCTCGGCGCTCCTGGACGCGGAGCGCAACGTCCAGGACGGGCGCCTCGTGATGGAGCGCCTGCTGCCTGAAGCGGCCGTGCGCTACGCCGGCGCTCACCGCCCGGCGATCCTGGTGATCAACCCAGGCTCCACCTCGACCAAGGTCGCCTGGTTCGTCGGCCTGTACAAGATCCGCGAATCCGAGGTGCACCTGGCCCCCGGCGATCCCGACGGCGCCGACGCCCGCAACGACGGCATCCTCCGATGGATGCAGGAGAACCAGCTCCTGCCCAACGACCTAGAGGGCATCGCCTGCCGCGGCGGCTTCATCGCGCCGGTCCCGTCGGGGACCTACCGAGTGGTGTCGGAGATGCTCGCCGATCTCGAGAACCCCATGATCGCGCATGCGTCGAACCTGTCGATCTCCATGGCCGTACGCCTGTCCCAGCTGGCGGCCAACCCCTCGAAGATCCTGATCACCATGACCGATCCGGTGGTCTGTGACGAGGTCGACACCGTCGAGCGCATCACCGGCACCGTGAAGCTCAAGCGCAACGGCACCGGCGCGCACTACCTCAACCACAAGGCGGTGTGGCGCATCCTGTCCTCGGTGCTCGGCCAGCCCGCCGAGCAGGTCAACTGCATCACCGCGCACATCGGCGGCGGCTCCTCGGTCGCCGTTCACGAGCACGGCCAGGTCACCGCCGTCTCCAACGCCTTCTCCGGCATCCCGTCGGCCAACCGCGCCGGCCGCCTGGAACTGCCCCCGCTGCTGGCGGCCCTGGACCGCGACGAGATCACCAGCAAGGAACTGAAGTCCCTGGTGTTCTCCACCGGCGGCCTGCTCAGCCTGGCCGGCACCAACGACTTCCGGGCGCTGATCAACTTCATCCAGCAGGGCGCCACCGAGGATCAGCAGAAGAAGATCCAGTTGATCCTCGACTTCTTCGGCCGCCAGATCGCCGCCAACATGCTCCAACTGGCGCTCTCGGAGCGGCGCATCGTCGCGGCCGTGCTCACCGGCGGCCTGGCACGCTCCGAGGACATCGCGTCGCGCGTGCGCAACCACCTCAACTACTTCCCGCTGATCCGGATCCCCGGAAGCTTCGAGCACGAGGCGCTGGCCGCGGGCACGCTCCAGGGCCTCTGCACGCCGCAGTCCATGAAGAACTACGTGCGTGAACGCGACCTGCTATCGGACCGGCGCCGCGCTGAGAACCGCCTGCTCGACACGACGATCTTCTCCGAGGTCATCCGCTACCGCAAGCACGGCACGCCGATCACCACCCTCGACGAGCTGCTGGCCTCCACCTGCATCAAGGTCAAGGAGACCTTCATGCCCACGGTGGCCATCTTCGGCGCCGACAACGAGGAGGCGATCCTGGCCGCCAAGAAGGCCAACGAGCAGGGCCAGTACAAGCTGGCCAACTTCCGGCTGGTGGGCGACTTCGCGGCCATCTCCAAGATCGCGTACGACTACGACCTGGTCATCGACGACGCCAACTACATCATCGACGACACCGACAACGCGCTGGTGCGCGGCGTGGAACTGATCCAGGAGGGCAAGGCCCACATCGTGATGAAGGGCGCCTACAAGACCGAGGAGATCCTGCGCGCCGTGTTCAAGTACCTCAAGGGCAGCGGCAAGCTCCAGCCCGGGCAGTTGATCTCCCACTGCGTGGTGATGGACATCCCGCGGCGCAACAAGCTGCTGATCATCTCCGATGCCGCGGTCAACACCTATCCGGACCAGTCCAAGAAGGTGCAGATCCTGGAGAACGCGCTCAAGGTCGCCGCCAACCTGCGCATCCCCAAGCCCCGGGTCGCGGTCATCTCCGCGATCGAGAGCGTGAACAAGAGCATCGAGAGCTCGGTCGATGCCGCCGATCTGGCCGCGCTGTTCAAGGACCGCACGGACTGCATCGTCGAGGGTCCGCTGTCCTTCGATGTCGCCATGGATCCGGCCATCGCCCACGAGAAGAAGTACAAGGGCCAGGTCGCGGGCAACGCCGACATCCTTATCATGCCCGACATCGACGCGGGCAACGTCCTCTACAAGACGCTCACCACCCAGTCCGGCGCTGTCTGCGCGGGCGTGATCCTGCTGGGCGACATGCCCATGATCCTCACCTCCCGCGGCGACTCCGCCCGCTCCAAGCTCGCCTCCATGGCGCTGTCTATCAACATGTACCTGGATCTTGTCTCCAAGGGCGTGCTCGAAGGCCCCCCGCCGACCGTGTAACCCGCCGGAACCCCTATCCTGCATCCGTTGGTTGATACAGCATCAAGCCAGAAACAGGGAACCCCCATTTCTTTCGCGGGACAACGCCGGGCCCCGCCGGACCAGGGCAGTCGAGTTCTAACTCAATTCATTTGCTGAAGGGTCCACTCCCCCCGAAATCGAAATCGAAATCGAAATCGGTCCAGAAATCCGAAGGCTTCTTCGTCACGAAAGAATGGACGCTTGCCAACCAGCCGTCGAGTCTATTGGCGGGATTCATTAGAACCGATGACA
>JAHITJ010000100.1 GCA_018817795.1 Myxococcota bacterium
CATCACCGCGGCCGGCACGGGCTGCAAGTCCGCCCTTGACGCCGAGCGCTGGCTGATGGAGCAGGGCTCCTAGCGCAGCACCCAGCTGGTCGCGACATCGCAGGACTCCACCCATCGGCGAACCACCGACAGGCCGGGCGCATCACCGGTGTCGATCCATCCTCCATAGCGGCTCACCAGCCAGCCGAAGGCGTCAAACAGATACAGTGGCTCGCCTCCGTTGGCCAGGCCCGCGTTGGCCAGCGAGCTCTCCAACACGATCAGATCCCCCTCCGGCGGCGGCTCCCCTTCCGCGTCCGGATCGTAGTTCTTTCCGGCGACACGAACCCGGGCTCCGGGTGCCAGCGCGAACGCCGGAAGCAGATCCCCCGCCTTGTCCAGGGCGTCGGTCAGTTCATACCCTTCCAGCTCCACCGTGGTGTCCGAGAGGTTCTCCAGCTCGATGAACTCCTGGGCGGGCTCCGGACCCACCGGGTTCGGATGAAGCCGCGTCAGCACCACCGTCAACCCTGCCGGGTCCGCGGGCCCCGGGTCGTGCCGGGAACCCAACAGGGGAGATCCGTCCAGTCCGATCCCGTGCACCCGCAGACCGGGGACGTGCTCGCGCAGGCCCGCGAGTCGCACAGCCAGCTCGGCCGACGAGAACCGCACGAACAGGGCCGGCGACACGGCGGCGCCGTCAGCCTCCAGCCACAGCAGAGCCTGACCCTCGAGGGTTCCGGACAGGTGAAGGCAGCCGGTCACCTCCTGTACCGCAGACTCCTCCCAGTTCGGTGGGTACAGCCACGCCATCTCCCCGGTCCGGAAGGTGCCCAGCCTTCCCCACGGCAGCAGGAAACGCCCCCCCGAGAGCCGCACGCGCCGGATCGAGCGCAGCTCATACGCGGTGTCCGGTTCCAGGGTCCCCGGCATCCAGAGCAGCAGGCACTCGACACCCGGCAACTCCCCGATGCAGCCGGACGGAAAGGGCGTGGCCGTCAACTCCAGCACGCTTTGTTCCTCAGACTCCAGGATGAAGATCCCCGGCTCCGTGGCACCGCCGCCCTGGATCTTCACCGCCAGAAACGCCAGGTTCTGGGGCACGTTCCGGGCCGGGACCGTCGGGGCAAGCCATGTCACGGCGGCCTCCAGATCATCAGCGCGTGCTGTGGAGAACGGAAGTGCGAACGCCCCCGGACCGCCGTCGACGCCCACCAGCGGCAGACCCTGCGCATCCCGGACCCGCGGTGAGAGAACCAGATCGTACCGCCATGAGGGCGTCAGCGAACCCCACTCCGGCCTCACCCTCCAGGTCGCTCCCTCCGCCTCGATGCGCACCGACAGGGTCTTCTTCCGGCGCGTGATGGACAGATCCCCGCCGGTGGCATCGTCGAGAAACGCCCCGTCGACCTCGGACAGGAAACAGCGACCCTCGTGACACTCGACCGGACACAGGGGATTGCAGGCCCCCGCGTCCTGCTGCGGCACCAGGTACACGCCGGCGGCGTACCCTTCTTCAGCCTGCGGGAAAACGGGGCGGTCGAACGTCAACTCCAGCGGCTGCTCGGCCGGTAGCGGAAAGCGGTCCGCCCGGAACGTCACGAGCCGCGGACAATCAGACCAGTCCGGCAGGCTTTGACGCCCGTCGCAGGCTGTAAACAGACAGAACAGAATAATCAAGGCGATGGTTCTCATCCTCTTGCCTCCCGGACTTCCCGGGGGCTTTGCCAGAAGCGTGCCAGCACGCTTGCCAGAAGCGTTCCAGCACGCCGATTACGTGATGCCATTAAAAACATATTGTTTTTATTATGTTTTTTTAGTATAGAATATTCTATATAATTATTATAATAGTTAAGATGGCCCGTCTCATGTCCGCCGCCGGTCACCATTGTCCGGATCCGGCGACGCCTCCTTCCATAAATCAAAGTTCCACGCCCCGCGACCGACCCCCTTGCGCGGCCGATCCGGATGATTACACTGGCTCCACGACCAGACCCGTCCGGTCGCCCGGTGCAGGAACATCCCCTCCCGGAAGGAGCAACCCATGAGCTGGCTGAAACGAATTTTTGGACTCGAAACCGATCCGGACGTGCAGGTATTCAACATCCACGACGCCAACTATCAGGAAGAGGTGGTCAAGAGCCCCCTTCCGGTGATGCTTGACCTGTGGTCCCCCGGTTGCACGCACTGCAAGCCGATGGTCCCGATGATGGTTTCCTTCGCTAAAAAATACAAGGGGCAGGTCCGCTTCGCCGAATGCGACATCTCCACCAATCCCGAGATCGGTCGGAAGCTCAAGGTCCGGGGGACCCCCACGGTGATTTTCTTCAAGAGCGGCCGGGAAATCGAGCGCGCCGTCGGCTTCAAGGGCTCGCTCTACCACACCGAGATCATCGAGGTCGAGTTCCTCGGCCACGAGTTCAAGATATAAGATTGCCTTTTTCCTGCGGGACTGCTACCTTTCCGGTCCGATTTTCGAACCGGACCGGTAGGGTATGGCTGACATCTTTTCTCGGGTACACCAGGCACATGCGGGCGACACTTTCCTGATCGTGGGGTTCGGGCAGTGGACCGGTCCTGCAGCCGCCCGCTTCCTCGAGCGCTGTGGACTCCCCTATGCGATCAGCGACTGCGCTGCGATGGACGAACTGGCGCCGCGGCTTGCCGGGCTGTCGCCGCGGCACGTATACGGTGGCCCGCAGACGGCGGACCACCTCGACGGCATCACCGCCGTGCTGCTCTCCCCGGGGGTCCCGCGAACGATCGCTCCGGTGCGCGCAGCCGTCCTGGCCGGCCTCCCCGTGTGGGGCGATCTCGACTTTCTGCTTCCGATGCTGGACCGTCCGAAACTGATCGGTGTCTCCGGAACCGACGGCAAGACCACCACCGTCACCCTGCTGGGGGAGATCTGCAGCCGCTTCGGTAAAACCGTGGTCTGCGGCAACAACGGCCTTCCCGTGATGGACAGCGCCGGAGCCCTGGACGCGGCCGACTTCGCCGTCGTCGAGGTGTCCTCGTTCATGCTCGAACACACGCGGCGGCTGCGCTTCGACGCAAGCGTCATCCTCAACATCGCCCAGGACCATGTGGACCGGTACGAGAGCCTTGAGTCCTACCGCCAGGCGAAACTGAACATCTTCGCGCACGCCCGCAAAATGGATGTTTTTTTGCGCAACGCAGACGATCCCGCGCTGCGGGATGTGGTTCCGTCCTCCGGGCGGGTGCGCGACTTCGGACTCGACCTGAACCCCTTCGACGCGGCCTCCGACGCGTTCGTGCTCCGTGGGCAGAGCCTCCCCGTCACGTCCTGCCGACTGCAGGGCCGACAGTTCCTGCCCGACCTCCTCGCCACCCTCGTCATCTCCGACGAACTGGGTTTTGCTCCCGGTCCCGTGATGGAGACGATCCGGGAGTTTCCCGGCGTGCCCCATCGCTTCCGCACCGTGGGCGAGCCCGCAGGAGTGCGGGTCATCGACGACTCCAAGGCCACCTCCGTGCAGGCGGTGGCCGCGGCGCTGGATTCCTGTCCGATACCGCGCACCGTCGTGCTCCTCGGCGGCCGTGAGAAGCACCTGGACTTCCGCCCCCTGGCCGACCGCGCCGCACGGTGCGCCGGCGTCGTCTGCTACGGAGAGGCAGGGGAGCGCATCCAGCGGGAACTCGGCCTGCGGGATATGACCCCGAGTGATGAGGACATGATCCAGGGACGCGCACAAGCGATCTACATCTCCGACTTCCGCGAGGCGGTACGGCGGGCCTGCACGATCGTGCCCAGGCCCGGTTGCCTGCTCCTGAGTCCGGGCTGCACCTCCTGGGACCAATTCCAGAACTACGAGGTCCGCGGCCGCGTGTTCGCCGAAGAGGCGATCCGTGCGCTGGCCGTGGAGCCGCATCCATGAACGGGAGTCTCCAGGACGCCTGTGCCCGGCTGGGCCTGGACGCTGCTGCCCTGGGCCGCTGCACCGATCTGACGTCGGACACCACCGAGGTGACCCCGGGATCCTGCTTCATCGCCGTGCGCGGAAGCCGCTTCGACGGTCACGACCTCATCGGAGAAGCGCTTCAGTGCGGCGCCGCGGCGGTGATCTGCGACCGCTCCCGCCTCCCGGACGTGCGCACCCGCAACACGCCCCTGCCGGCCGGCGTCGCCTTCTGTCCGGTGGACGACTCGCGGACGGTCGAGCGGGCTCTGGCTGCGGCCTTCTTCGGACATCCCTCCCGCGCCCTGCGCCTGACGGGCGTCACCGGCACCAACGGCAAGACAACCTCCTCGGTTCTGATCGCCGCGATCGAGGGCGCCCTTGGGCGCCGCACGGCTGTCGTGAACACGCTGGGAGTGCTCGTCGACGGAAACCACCGGCAGTTCGACCGCGCGCTTCCGCCACCGGCCCAACTTCAGCGCTTCCTTCGCGACCGCAGGGACGACGGTCATGCGGGGGTGATCCTGGAGTGTTCCTCCTGGGCCCTGCAGATGGAACGCACCGCCGGCGTGGCCTTCGACCGCGTGCTTGTCACCCGGCTTTCGCGCGACCATCTTGACGTTCACCAGGACATGGAATCCTACGCGATGGCCAAGTGGAAGCTTGTACGGCAGCTGGCCGAAGGTGACAAGCCAGGGGCCTGCCTGAGCCTGGCGGCGGACTTTCCGGTGCCTGGTTCGTTGCCGCCCGGGCTCTCGTGCCTGCGATTCTCCCTCTCGGATCCCACCGCCGATCTTTCGGCGCAACCCCTGGAGCTCTCCGCTTCTGGCAGCCGCTTCGAGCTTCTGTTCCAGGGCCGGCCGGCCGGAAGGCTGCACACGAACCTGCCCGGCGCGCACAACATTGAAAACATCCTGGGCGTGCTCGGCCTCTACCCAGAACTGCTTGAAGCCCAGGCGGGCGGGGAGACCGCGGTCCTTTCCGGTGACCTGTTCTCGGACATCGCCGTGGATGGGCGACTGGAGCCGGTACCCCACCCGGGGGGGGTCTTTGTCTATGTCGACTACGCACACACCCCCGACGCACTGGAGATCGTGCTCAAGGCCCTTGCTCGCATGCACGGCGGCCGCATCTTCACCGTCTTCGGCTGCGGTGGCGACCGGGACCGGGAGAAACGCCCCATGATGGGCGAAATCGCCGCTCGCTACTCCAAGGAGGTGTATGTCACCTCCGACAATCCGCGCAGCGAGGATCCGCAGGAGATCATCGCCCAGATCGTCGCCGGCATGGCCTGTGGGGGCTCCCGCGTCCTGGTCGAGCCCGACCGCCGCGCCGCCATCTCGCTGGCGCTGTCGCGCGTGGGTCCCGGGGATGTGCTGCTGGTGGCCGGAAAAGGCCATGAAACCGACCAGGTACTGATGGATCGCACGCTCCCGTTCCGCGATCGGACAGTCCTGCAGGAGGAAATCGCCAAATGCTGAAACCATTGCCATCCCTGCGGAGCCGATCGGAGAAGACCGCGGCCAGGATCGAGGACGCACCCCTGTGGCGCATCTCCCTGGAGGTCAGCCGCCAGTGCAATTTTTCCTGCGTCTACTGCTACAGCCGCGCCGGTCTGGAAGTGGAACCGGTGATGGATGTCTCCGATGTGCGGTCGGTGATCTCGCAGGCCTTCGGCCTCGGTGCACGGCTGGTCTCGTTTGTCTGGGGCGGTGAACCACTGGTGTGGCCAGGCCTGTTTGATCCGGAGAAGAGCCCGCTGCTGTTCGCCCAATCCCTGGGCTGCTACAACTACCTGTACACCAACTGCTCCTGCATCGGACCTGCGGAGGCCCGGCGCCTGGCCGACCTCCAGGTGAGCGTGATCGGAAAGTGCAACAGCCTGCAACCCGGGATCCAGGACCGGCTCGTGGGCGTCCCCGGTGCGCACGTCGCGATCCGCCGTGGCCTCGACGCGCTGCTCGACGCACACCTGGCCGCCCCGGGCGTCTCGCGACTGGGCGTGGAGACGGTCATCAGCCCGCTCAACTATGAGGAGATGCCCGACCTGTGGCGCTTCTTCCGTTCGCATCACCTGATCCCGGAGGTGGAGATTCCCACCCAGCATGGCCGGGCTCCCGAGCACGCTGATCTGCTGTTCTTCCCGATGCCAGAGGCCCGCGAGAAGTACCGCGTCCTGTTCGAGGAGCTCGCACGCATCGATCATGAAGAGTTCGGTTTCGAGCCATGGGATCCGCGTCCGCCATTTCCAGCGGGCACCTGCAGCCTCATCGATCGTGATCGCAACTGCTACATCACCCACTCCGGCAGCGTACAGCCCTGCGCCGGCGTGGAGAAGTCCTTCGGCCAGCTCGCGGTGGGACCCCATCGGGTCGACGGGCAGACCCTCGAGGAAATCATCTCCTCACCCGATTTCCAGAAACTACGCAGCCTGCGCGAGGTCATCTCGGAACCCTGCCGCTCCTGCGAACGGATCGGCGACTGCTACGGATGCAGGGGGGCGGCCTTTCACTCCTGCGGGGATCTGTACGGCCCGGACCCCTTCTGCTGGCATCATCCCTCATGAGTATCCGTCTCGAAACCGCTGCTGCTGCTGCGTTTCTGGCCGCGTCCGCACCGCTTTCGCTGATCTCGGCAGCTTCGATCCTGATGTTCGACGGTCCGCCCGTCTTCTTCCGGCAGACAAGGCTGGGGCTCCACCGGAGGCCATTTTCGCTGCTCAAGTTCCGGACCATGCGCGACGGCCGGATCACCCACCCCGGGCGCATGCTGCGCGACCTGGGCTGGGACGAGCTGCCGCAGTTGGTCAACGTGCTGCGCGGCGAGGCGGCGTTCATCGGTCCACGACCGCTGACTCCCGAAGACGTGGATAGGCTGGCCGTGGAACATCCGGAGATTGAGGGGCGCTTCGCCGTCCGGCCCGGCCTCACTGGCCTGATCCAGGTTCTTGGCACCCGTGGCGCCGCCTTCTCCATCGCCGTGGAGAACGCCTACGCTCACCGCGCCACAGCCCTCCATGATGCGCAGATCCTGTCACTGACGGCAGGCGCCTTCCTGCTGGGCAAGGACCGCCTCCGCCGCATCGTGGCGCGCTTCCCCGCCTGGAAAAATCGCCTGCTGTTTCTGGAGGCCGGATCTCCGTCACCAGAGGCAGGGACCACCGGAACCGTTTTACCCGTATCTGGAAACCATTGAACCCAGCGTCGTCAACGGCGTGGGGGAACCCAGCACGCGCAGCAGCGCCGAGTCCACCGTAGACAGGCCGCCGCGGTCGAAACGCAGCGCGATGACCCGCAGCAGCGCACGCTCCCGCAGCGTCGGCGCAGGAACCGCGCCTAGAGCGTCGGCCAGGGCAGGCACCACGAGGGCGGCCACGCGCAGGCCCAGGCACACGGGCCATTCCCGGGGAAAGAACGCCAATGCCGCGGCCAGGCATTCCGGGTGGCGCTCCAGCATGAAGAACACATCAAGCGCCCAGCCGGGCGACAACTGGAATCCATGGTTGTAGGCGTGCAACAGCACATAGGCCAGGTGAGCAGCCGGATCCGGCACGCGCAGAACGCCTGTCTCGTCGGAAGGCACCGGCACCCCCGTGGCCACAAAGCGCTCCACCAGGGAGGGCGGCGAGCCGAACTCGCGGGAGAACACGTGATGCAGCTCCACGGGAGATGAGTCATCCCGGTAAAATGTCCAGTGCACCTGCGAATCGTCGGGGATCTCGGCGGTGTGGTACCCCAGGCGGGCCAGCACGAGCACGGCCGCGGCGAACCTCGAAGGGACCACGAAGACATCCAGATCCGAGAACGATCGCAGGAACGGATCGGGCCACACCGACAGGCTCAGCCCGACGCCTTTGACGAGCACCCAGCCGATCCCCTCTGCGGCAAAGGCCGCGCCAAGCTCGTCGACCTGATCCAGCGCGCGCAGCAGGCGCAGGCGTCCGGCGGACGCGCCCCTCCCGGGGGCCGACAGCCCGGCCAGCTCCTCGGCATATCGCCGCGCCTGGCTTTGTCGGACACCGGGGATTTCCATCATTCGCGCTCCGGCCGACGGCGACGGTGTGCCAGCAGCAGCAATCCAAGGAAGATCAAACCCAGGCCGAAACCCGAAGAGGGCCGAGGACCCGCCGCAGAGCAGCCATCGGATGCCTTTTTCTCGCTCTGCATCACGAAGACCGAGCGCTCGATCCACCCCTTCCCCGTGTCAGGGTTGGTGACCGTGAGCCCGTAGGGGCCCGTCAGCGCACGGGAGGGAATGTTGACCTTCAGGGTGAGCTGCCCTTCCGAGACAAACGTCGTCTCGAGGACCTCGAGCACGTTGTCCGGGGAGAACGTCGCGGTCGCGCCTTCCTGGAAGGAGGCGCCGTACACCTGCACGGTCACCACCGAGCCCTGCCACGCCGAGGCCGGCGTCACGGCGCTGATCAGCGGAAGCGGCACCGTGGACTGGATCTCCAGGGTGTATTCGGCACCCTCCCATGGGTTGTTGCCCGGCACGTAATCGGAATCGCCGACGTGCTCCACGATCAGCAGGGCGCGGGGCCGGGGATCGAAGGTCAGCGAGGCGCCATTCTCGGTCAACTCCGAGGTGATCACCTCGGCCTCGCCGTCCAACTGCACCAACTGCAGGTACCAGAGACCCTCGCCGGAAAGCGTCACGGTGGTGTTGCGAAGGTACGTCTCCGGCGCGTTGAGCCTGTAGTAGTTCACGCCGTACGAACGGGGCCACACCGTCTTCTGTGGCTTGATCACCAGCGGGGTGTCGATCCCGAGGGACTCGGTCAGAAGCGGCGCCGGCGTGAGGTAGCCCGACTCCGGCAGCATCGAGTAAGTCTCCGAGGCGTTCTCCTCGACGAACCATCGGGCCCGGGAAAAATCATGGAATGCCTGGTGCAGATCACCCTGTCCGCGTTCCTGCAGCAGGCCGTCGAGGGCCTCGAAGTAGTGCGGCGAGTTGGTCATATTGTGGGTCTCCTGCATGCTGCGCTCCCAGATCTCGCGCAGGAAGATCGCGCCTTGTCCGGGCTCTCCGTACTGCTCGGCCAGGAAATAGGCCCACACGAAGCCGCCGTACCAGTACAGACTGTTCTGATCGCCCCCGGCGACGCTCCAGTATGGAAGGCTCTGGAAGGACTCCATGTAATAGCGCACATAGGACATCGAGGACGGAAAAACGGCGAACTTCATGTACGTGGCGGTGTTTTCCCAGAAGGAGACCGGCTCCAGACAGTCCATCGCACCCTGGGTGGCGTGGTTGAGCTCATGGGCCACCAGGCTGTCGATGTAATAGCGGGGGTTGCGCTGATCCACGACCACGTAGGTCTGGCAATCGTCCCACGGCGTCTCGGCATAACTGCCGACGGGTGAACAATAACCGCCGCCGCCCATGCCCGTGTCCCCGATGTAGATGCGGTAGCGACCCTCGGGCGTCGTCAGCGGTGGGGCGAAGAAACCGAAGCCGTCGATCTCGGCGATCCAGGAGGTCTCCGCGGCCTCCAGCGTCAACCGGGCGAGGGTGCCCTGTGTCTCGCTGTCGTAATAGACGCGCACCGGAACGATCTCGGAATCGAGGAAGAACGCCAGCTCCCCCGGAAAACCGGCGATGGGCAGCAGGTTCGTGCGCGTGCGAGCCTGGTATGCCTCGACGAGCCACGCGGTACCCAGTTCCGGATCCACCGGATACCGTTTCACCAGCGATCTCCAGGGCTCAGCCAGCCGGCCGGGATTGCGTACGGCGTCCTCCATGATTTCGAGCCGCTGGAGCAGGGTGATGCGCCCCTCGGTCTGGGCCGCGCCGAGGCGCTCGAGCACGGGGTGCGAAGGCAGGTTCAGAAACAGGGAGAAGAGAAGAACGACTGGCATGGAGCCCCCTTTCCAGACCGGACTTATACCCCAGGTCGGTCGGAATTCTGAGACTTTTTAGCGGTTTTCCACGGTGATCGCAACGGGGGCCGCGACGGTGTCGGACAGGGTGGAGAAGGCTGCCGCGTCCTGCTGCAGGGCGCCGCGGAAGAAGGCCGTCAGGTGCCCGGAGACCATCTGGAGAAACAACGCCGGAGTGGGGCCGCCGGCGCACACACTGCAGGTCATGCCGCAGGAGGCGTCCGCGTCGAGCACGTCGTTGTGGCCGTATTCCGTGGCGATGACATGCCACGCGGGGGCGGCCGAGGCACCATAGAACTGCACGCTGTTGTCGCCCTCGGGAGCGCACGCCGAGTTGAAGCCCGAACTCTCCGGACCCAGGCCGGTGCCCAGCACGTAGGTCGGGAACGGGAAGTTGAAGGGGCCGTCGACAACGCGCTCCTCGCCGCCCAGCGGGCCACCGGTGCCGTCCACCGGATCCACACCGGCGACGGCCTGCGCCAGCGACGAATTGCCCGAGAGCACCATCCAGGCCACCTTGCCGCCGCGGGAGTGACCCGAGTAGCCCAGCCGCTGTGCGTAAGGCACGGTCTGCCCCAGCAGCGTGCCCAACCGGGTCGTGACCCAGGTGTGAACCTCCAGCGCGGTGACCGCCTCCTCGGCCGCGGTCGGTTTGCCCAGCGGCAGACCGTCGGCGGCGTACATCTGCGGAGCCGCCACGACGAACCCGTGGGAGGCCAGGTGGGACAGCAGGGTCGAGTACCAGTCCGAGCTCATCAGGAAACCGTGCTGGAAGATCACCACCGCGTAGGTGCCGGGCTCCTGCGGATACCACACGCGCACCAGCACCGGCGCGCCGGCCTCGTCCTGTGCGACCTCGCGGAACTGCACCGTCAGGTTACCGGGACTGAACACGTCCTGCGCACCCACATACACCGGATTTTGATTATTTACGTTATTAACGTTGTTTATATTATTAATATTATTAATATTATTGATGTTATTGATGTTATTGATATTGTTTACGTTATTGATTTGGTTGTTTGATTTGGAACTACCAGAATCGCATGCCATCACCAGGGTGACAAGCGCCATTGAAAGGAAATAAAAGTGTCGGTGCATTGGGTGACCTCCATTTCAATGGGATCACATTACCCGAAGTTTCCATGTCGTCAAGTAACATCTGTTATTGAGTCCGATGGAAGCGGGGGTTTTTTTCCGGAAAACAATCGTTGGAACCGGATGGAAAATCCTGTATTCATGTGTCCGGAGGATTCACAGGTCATGAGCGAAGACAAGAACAAAAGCAACCCCAGTTTTGCCGAGATGATGGCCGAGGATTCCGGCGGGTTCACCCGTCTGGAGCCGGGCGAAAAGGTCCGCGTGAAGGTCGTCAAGATCGGGCGGGAGTGGGTTTTCGTGGATACGGGCCGCAAGGGCGAGGGCGTCGTGGACGTGCGTGAGATCCTGGACGGCGAAGGAAAACCGCGGGTCCAGGAAGGCGAGATGATCGAGGCCTTCTTTCTGGAGTCCAACGCCGGCGAGCAGCGCTTCACGGTCCGCCTGGGCCGTGGCGGCGGCGGGCCGGGCAACACCCAGTACGAGGACGCCTACCATGCCCAGATCCCGGTGGAGGGACTGGTCCAGAAGGAAATCAAGGGCGGCTACGAGGTCATGCTCGGCGGCACGGTCCGGGCCTTCTGCCCGTTCTCCCAGATTTCCCTGCGGCGCAGTGATCCTTCGGTATGGGTGGGCACCCGCACCAGCTTCCTGATCTCCCAGTACGAGGAGAAGGGCCGCAACATCGTCGTGTCCCGGCGCAAGATCGAGGAAGAGCAGCAGGCGGCCGACCGCGCGGCGATGGCCGAGCGGCTGCAGGTGGGCATGATCGTGTCGGGCACCGTCAGTTCCGTGCTCGACTTCGGTGCCTTCGTGGACGTCGGCGGCGTCGACGGCCTGGTGCCCCGCTCCGAGATCTCCTACGACCATCAGGTCGACATCACCACGCTGGTGGCCCCCGGACAGAGCGTCTCGGTGCGCATCCTGCAGCTGGACTTCAACAAGAACAAGCACCTGTTCAGCATCAAGCAGGTGGGTCCGAGCCCCTGGGACACCGTGGCCGACCGCTTCCAAGCCGGCGCCCACGTCGAGGGCCGCGTGTCGCGCCTGGCGCCGTTCGGCGCGTTCGTCACCCTGGCCGACGGCATCGACGGCCTGATGCACATCACCGCGATGAAGCTCGGCAAGCGCATCGGCCACCCCAAGGAAGTGCTCAACGAAGGTGACGTGATCCCGGTCGTCATCGAGGGCGTGGATCTGGAAGCCAAGCGCATCTCCCTCTCCTGGGACCGCGAGCTGCCCGAAGCCCCCGAGAGGCCCGATCGTCCCGATCGCCCCGGTCGCGTCCCCCGCGAGCCCGATGCCCCTTCCTGGAACGAAGTGAAGTCCAAGTACCAGGAAGAGAAGTCCTCCGGCATGGGCCTGTTCGGCCAGCTCCTCTCGAAGCAGCTCGACGACAAGAAAAAGAAGTAAGGCCGCTCCCCTTTCAATCAACGAAGCTCCGCGCTCTGAATTTTTTTAAAAACCGTAATAACTCACGACGTGCGGGGAGAGATGCTGCATCAGCGAACTGTATCGCTCCAGCATCAGCCCGGCGATCCCCCACATGGGCACCAGCGTCCACAGGGAGTAGCCCCGCTTCCCGATGCGCCACTTCGACAGGGAATAATAGTCCCACGGGAAGAAGCCCAGCGTCTTGTCCAGCAAAAAGCCCCAGCCGATCTCGCAGGCGGTGATGCCGGCGGCGTACACCAAAAAGCGCAGCGGCAGCGGCATGGGTGCGATCAGGATCGCACCGGGCTCGAACAGGAACAGGATGCCCAGCCCGTGCAGCGGGATCATGTAGGCGCTGACGAAGCCCTCGAGGTACCGACGGGGCACGCGCCGGGGGATCCGTGTCCCGATGAGACGCTCGATCCCGTCGATGGCCACG
>JAHITJ010000101.1 GCA_018817795.1 Myxococcota bacterium
CTTCGTGGTGCTGGCCGTGGCCGCCGTGTGGTCCCTGATCATGATCAAGGATCCCGGCATCTCCGCGAGCGCCACCGAGGTGGCCGTCTCCACGGCCCCGACGACCGGCGGAGGCGGAGGCGGCATCGGCCTGGGCCAACTGGGTCTGGCGATGCTGCCGGTGTTCTTCGCCTACTCGGGCTGGAACTCCGCGGCCTACATCGGCTCCGAGATCAAGAACGCCAAGCGCACGCTGCCCCTGGCGCTGATCTTCGGCATCGGCCTCATCGTCATCCTGTACCTGCTGCTCAACAGCCTGTTCATCCGCGGGACCACCGTGGAGGCCGTCGCCTCGGTGGGCAACGTCGGGCTGGTGTCGGCCGAGCGCAGCTTCGGCGACTGGGGCGCCCCGCTGTTCACCCTGCTGACGGGCATCGCCATCATCGGCGGCCTCAACAGCACCATCCTCATCGGTCCGCGCATCTACTACTCCATGGCCCGTGACGGCCTGCTCTTCAAGACCGTGGGCACCCTGTGCCCGAGGCGCGGCACCCCCAAGCACGGGCTGCTGATCCAGGCCATCTGGGCCTCGGTGCTGGTCCACCTCGGTGGCTTCGAGACCATCCTCAACTACACCACCCTGATGATCGTGGTGCTGTCGAGCCTGACCGTGGGCGGCCTGTTCATTCTGCGCCGCAAGCGCCCGGACCAGCCCCGCGGCTTCCGGGTGCCCCTGTATCCCCTGGTGCCCCTGCTCTACATCGCCATGTCGGTGTTCCTGATCGTCATCCTCAGCCTGGAGAGCCAGCGGCAGATCATCGCAGCCGCGCTCATGATCGCCCTGGGTCTGGCCGGCTATGCCGTGTTCTCGCGCCTGGAACGGCGCAGGAAGCCCTCGACCCTTTCCTGAAATCCCAAACCCCGAGGTTCTGATGAAACTTGTCTTCCGCAACAAACAGCTTTTACTGACGCTGGTCACCCTGTTCGCCTTCGTCGCCTGCAATGGCAAGGAGCCCGCGCGCACCGTCAAGTCCGACGGCTCCAAGCCCCTGCCCACCGACATGACCGCGACCAACAGCATGAACCCGACGCCTGCGGACCCCATGGCGGCACCCACCAGGGACGCCACCCCCCTCGAGGCCGCGCCGGTCAAGGACGCCACCCCCGTGGCGACAGCCCCGGTCGAGACCGACCGGAGCAAGCCCCTGACCGACAAGCAGGAGGAGATCCTCAAGTCCGTCACCGGCGAGAAGCTCGGCGTCACCAAGGAACACTACTACACCAGCAACGAGACCCGGTATGACCTGTGGTATCCGCAGATCGACAACCTCGGCGGCGCCTACATGGGCGTGGGCCCGGACCAGAGCTACAGCCTGGCCGTGGCCGCCAACGTGGAGCTGGTCATCCTGATGGACTACGACGTCGAGGTGCTGGCCCTGCACAAGATGTACTTCGTGCTCGTCAAGGAGTGCGAGACCCCCCAGTGCGTCATCGAGCTGCTCGAGCGCAAGAACACCAACGCGGTGTACGAGAAGGCCAAGGCCATGTTCGACGAGCCCACCGCGCGCTTCATCAAGGCCATCCACAAGGGATCGGGCACTCACATCCTCAAGAACCACCGCGCCCGCATCAAGCAGGGCCTCGACAAGGGCGGCAAGTTCTGGCTCACCGATGAAACCATGTACAAGCGCTGGCGCACTCTGGTGCTGGCCGGCCGCGTGCGGCTGTTCCCGGGCGACCTGACCAAGGGCGTCACCATGACCCAGATCGCCGGCGCCCTCAAGCAGATGAACATCCCCCTGCGGGTGCTGTATTTCTCCAACGCCGAAGAGTTCTGGCGCTATCCCCAGGCCTTCCGCGACGCCATCATCGCGATGCCCTTCGACGACAAAAGCGTCGTGCTGCGCTCGATCACCCTGGGCGAGGAGTTCAAGATCGGCTGGCTGTTCCACTACACCATCCAGAACGCCGCGGACTTCGTGGCCTGGATGAAGGTCCCCGGCAGCTTCTCGATCAAGGGCATCGCCCGCCTCAAGCGCGACCCCATCGACGGCACCAAGTATTACAGCCGCATCCCGGCCCCCGCCGCCGACGTCAAGATGCCCCGCTAGGGGCAGGGCAGTCGAGTTCTGACTCAATTTATAGCTGAAGGGTCCACTCCCCCCGAAATCGAAATCGAAATCGGTCCAGAAATCCGAAGGCTTCTTCGTCACGAAAGAATGGACGCTTGCCAA
>JAHITJ010000102.1 GCA_018817795.1 Myxococcota bacterium
GGTCCGGCAGCGTGGTGAGGCGGGCGGCACCGAAGGCGAACCCGGGGTCTGGGCAGCCCGAGAGCGGCAGGCCCGTGCAGCGCGCCGACGTGAAGGACGCGAGCCGGTCTCCCCAGCCCGAGAGCGGCGCGGAGAAGTCGGTGGCGCAGATCGAGGAGATCGCCCAGTCCAGATCCTCCTCATGGGAGGTCAGCGGCCGGACGAAGGCCGAGAGCCGCAACGTCGGATCCGCGCCCTCCGTGGGGACGCCGCAGCCGGGCGCCAGTTTGGGGTTCTGGTTGTTGTCCAGGCTCACCACGAGCGTGCCGTCGGTGTCGGAGCCGATGACCGCCACGGAGAGCAGGCCGGAGGGCTTCATCTCCCGCAGGTCGTCGACGTAGCCGCTGATCGGGAACAGCAGGTTGTCGGGGTCCCCTGCCTCCCGGGGCCGGCAGTTGGTGTAGGTCGCCGTACCCGTCTCCATGACACGTTCCCAGGGCTGGTCGCAGATGATGCCGAACTCGGTGCAGCGGAAGGAGGCGAGGGACCCCAGCTCGCTGTTGATGTCGCCTTCGGGGTTGAACAGTTCGGTGTCGGCCGTGGAGCAGTCGTCCTCGGACATCACCAGCATGATGCCCAGCCCGGCCGCCGGCCGCAGGAAGCGCTCGTTTCCCTCGGGGACCACGAGCAGCGCCTGGCGCAACGCCTCCAGGGGCTGCTCCATGCCGCAGCCGGAGGTGCCGGCGCTTGCCATGCACATGAGCACTGATTCGAGGGTATCGGTGTAGTAGTTGCGGCAGCGGGGGCAGCCGTTTTCATCCGTGGACAGGAGCAGGCCATCGGGCTCGGTGGCGACGCCGTCGGCCCCTGTGAAGGCCGCGGCCTCGCAGTGGGCGGCGGTGCAGTCATGGGCGGTGCAGGAGGCGCCGTCGGTCGAGCGCGTGACGGTGCAGCCCCGGGGGGCCACGTCGACGATGTAGTTCTGGCCTGCCGGGTTCATGCAGGAGTTGTGGACCCCCTTGAGGAAGCGGCCGCCGTCGCCGCCGGGGGTCTCGCAGCCGGGGATGTTGTACGGGGCGGTGCCCAGGTCCGGTGTGATCACGCCCAGGTGCAGGTCCGGAAGACCGCCGGCGGAGTCCTTGAGGGCGCGGACCAGGCCCGGGAAGTTGCCCTGCAAGATGACCTGCTCATCGGCCATGCACAAGGAGGTGTCGATCACGACCACCAGGTCGAGGGCCCGCACCGGCGCTCCGGCGCCGGTCTCGGGGTGGCAGCGGGGCTCGTCGCAGGCGTAGGCGTAGGGGGTGTCTTTTATTTCATCGTCGCAGCCGGCGACGGGGAGAAACAGCATGACCAGGAGCATGGATGAAAGGGCAGCGCGCATGACGGCCTCCGGGGTCCGGGGGGTATGCAGGTGTTTCCCGCTCCCGGACGACATCTTTGAACATAGCGCAAGTCGGGTAGTGTTGCAAGTGAAAGATTGTGCGTCACCGAAGGTAGGTGCGATTCCCCCTCAGTTTTTCCCATCGAAATCGAAATCGAAATCGAAATCGAAATCGAAATCGAAATCGGGATCGCAATTGCTTCCATTTCCCCAGTACACCACGAGGTATTTCGTTCGCGCCCCGGTTCAGGCGTCCTCGTCGGCGACCGAGAAGCGGGACTGCTCCATGAGGATCTTGCGCACCTCCAGGCCGTGCAGATGCCGCTGGTCCTCCTTCAAGACCAGGGGCAGCTCCTCGAGGACCATCTTCGTCAGATCCGCCAGACCGCATGACTCCAGCAGCTCCTGGAACCGCGGGTCCTCGCACAGGTCGGAGTGGGCGAACCCGGACAGGCAGTCCAGTTCGAACCACCGCTTCTCGTAGTTGCCGATGCGCAAAGCCTCGTTGAACCGGTCCCCCTCGGGGGTGCCGGACTGCGTGATGAACAGGAAGGTGCGCAGCACGACGGCGTCGTCGACGACCTCGGCCACCAGATAGCCGATTCGGATGTCCATGTAACGCATCTCGATCAGGTATGAGTTCAGGCCCAGGGGCAGCACCCTGGCCTGCGCGATGGAGTCGGAGAGCATGTGATCCGCGATGTGCATGGGGTAGGGCCGCATCCGCTCCTCGAGGCGGTGCAGGGCGTGCTTCTGCACGTAGACCGGCAGCGACCGCTCCGGCTGGTCCTCCTGTCCGGGGAGCAGCCCGGTGGACAGCACGCAGGGGGTCATGGTCCTGAGGTTCTCGTCGTGGGCGTGGACCCGGAAGCAGGTCCGCTGCCGAGCATCGAGGGTGAAGCGACGGTGTTCGGGTTCGAAGAAACGGATCTGAATGCTGAAGACGGGCATCGTCCTCTTGTCCCGGGGCGCCACCACATTCATTTCGGGGAGGAAGTAGCCCTGTTCGGCGTCGCTGAAGATCCAGCTGGACACGCGCAGGTTTATCAGCAGCACGTAGATGGGCCGGTCCGGCCCCTGCTCCTCGTGGAGCGTGATCAGCGGCTCGAGGGCCCGGGTCCATTCACCCGCCATCGGGTGCCCCTCCTTCTCGAAGATCATCTGGCTCCGGATCAGGGACATGCCCACCGAGAAGTAGTCCCGCAGGGTGATCATCCTGCCGCTGTCCCCCATGGGCACCGGAGGGCCCGCGAGGGCTCCGTCGAGGACCTCCCGGTAGTACCTGACGCACTCCTGCGGGAGCCGATCGTCGTCGGCGATGACGGGCCGCGGCGCGCGCAGCCCCTCGATCATGTCCCGGTCGGTCTTGGGCAGGCTGCGGAACACCTTCATCGCCCCGAGGGACTCGATCAACTCGTGCAACCTGCGGAGCCGTTCACGCTCGTGCTGCGCCTTCCGCTCCTGCGGCGACTGCGTTTTCTTCTTCGTGCTGGGTTTGGCCATGTCTCTTCCCTCGTTCGCGAGTGGAAACGGTCATCGGTTGGCGTGCATATTGCCAAACCCGGGGTGCGGATTTCAACCGAAAAAGTGACGTCAGCGTCGACCCTGACCACGACCACGAAACCGAATCCGATCACGATTCCGACAACGACGACCGTTCCGCTGTCGCTACACTGACAGCGGCGTGCAGTTTCGATGAATTACAACCCAAAGAAAATCGGTCTGGCGGAAACCGCTAGCCGTGGAAGGGGAACCAATGGAACCTCGGACGCAGCGGTCGCTAAGAAAAACGACGCCCTCCGGCGTTCCCGTTCGGTACCAGCAGGAGGGAGCCACTCGAATTTGCAGCCTCGCAGACTGCCGGAGTTCGGCCGGTTCTGCGGTCTGCTCAGGTGCGGTCCGCAGGGCTCATGGGCGAGCAACACGAAAACCAATGAGGTAGTACCGGAAGGACGGGAAGCTGCTGACCCGGCCGGCCACGGTGCAGCCGGATGCACTGCCGTTCCAGCTGCCCCCGCGCCTCACGCGGTCGGCGCCCGAGGCCGGCCCCCGTATGTCCGTCAACGTCCCCGTGGGATACGACGAAGCGTACCAGTCCCACGCCCACTCCCAGACGTTGCCGGAGAGGTCGTACAGCCCCAACTCGTTCGGGAGTTTCGTTCCCGCCGGATGCGTCTTGCTCGCGCTGTTGGTCGTATACCAGGCGTAGTCCCCGATGGCGTTTGATCCCGTACTCCCGGCGAACGCCTTCAAATACCCCGTCGTGTTCGTCACCCCGGGAGCGCCCGTGTCCGCCCCCATCGCCGCCCACATCCACTCCATTTCAGTGGGCAACCGATACCCGTTTGCAGCCCAATTCGCCGTCGCCGCGTTCCAGTCGGCGTTCGTGGCCGTCGGAATCTGCGCGTAGGTGAGGGCGCTGAAATCGACGCCGCTGACTGCATACACCGGCGTCAGTCCCTCAAGAATGCTTAACTTGTTGCAGAACGCGATGGCGTCGTACCAACTCACCTGCTGCACCGGATCGCTCGTGCCGGAGGAGTAGGTCGTGTTGCTCGGGTCCGCCCACCCCGTCACCGCCGTCCACTGGGCCCGCGTGATCTCGTATTGGCTCATGCGAAACGCTGAAACCAGGCTCAGGTTCGTCACCGTCGCGTCCCGCTGGAACGTCCCGACGGGAACGTAGATCAGCGTCCCGATGTTGGGCGATTCGTAGTCCAGCGTGGCCGTCTGCGTGATCACCACCGTGTACACCTTTTGCGCCCCACTCTCCGCAGTCACCGTCACCGTCGCCGGGTTCGCCCCCAGCGAGAGCGTCATCGGCTGCGCCGGTGCGATGTTGACGCTCGCGTAGCTATTTGCCTTCGTCGCCGCCAACGTCAGCGTCGTCACCCACGTCGGAACCGTAACCCCGTACGACGTCGTAGAGGGAGAGAACGCCGGCGTCAGCGTCCCCGCGCTCACCGTCAGCGTCGCCAAGTCCGCGTTCGTGCTCTTCGCCACGCACGCGGCCTCGTTGAACGCGCAGCCCGCCGTGCAGCCCAGCGCCCCGCTGGCCTGTCCAAAGCCCTGCGTCACACAGGTCTGGGCGTTCAGGTTCGCCCCGTCGCACGCCTCTCCGGTATCCACCGTCCCGTTGCCGCAGTTCGTGCACCCAGAGGTGGAGAACGAACAGTTCGGATTGCACGTCAGAGTCCCGCTCACAAAGCCCTGCGTCAAACACGTCTGCCCGTTCAAGAGCGTCCCGTCGCACTGTTCGCCGGTGTCCAGTTGTCCGTTGCCGCACGTCACCGGCGCCTCGCACCCGGTCAGGTCGAAGCCGCAAATAGCCGTGCAACCCAACGTGCCGCCGCTGTACCCCAGTCCCAGGCACGTCTTCCCGTCCAGATTCGTTCCGTCACATGTCTCGCCGTCGTCCACCTCTCCGTTGCCGCAGTTCGTGCACCCCGAAGTGTCGAACCCCGTGCACTCCGCGTCGCACGCGAGGACACCTCGGTAAAATCCCCTGGAAACGCACGTCTGGCCGTCCAGGTCCGTCCCGTCGCACGGCTCGAACGGGCTCGCCGCGACGTCGTCCCCGCACTCAGCCGACAACTCGCAGCGCGACACGTCGAACCGACACGTGGCCTTGCACGAGAGCGTCCCCCCGCCCAACCCTTGCGTTTCACAGGTCTGGTCGTCCAGGTTCTCCCCGTCGCACCGCTCAAGGTTGAGCCCCTGGATGGTCCCGTCCCCGCAGCGACCGCCCGTGCACACCGCCAAGTTGAACGTGCAGTCGGACTTGCAGGTCAATATCCCTTGCTGATCGTAATACCCCAGCTCAGCGCAGGTCGTCGCCGTCATCTCACTCCCGTCGCACACCTCGCCCGGATCAAGGAACCCGTCCCCGCATGAATCCACCGTCTTCGTCTTCGTGTCGCACGCGACCAGCATCAGGCAGGTGGCGATCAGGGTCAGCAGGATGGTTCGGTTCTTCATGGCGGCGCCCTCCAGTAGCAATGATTGTAGTGGGCATTGGTGCGCAGGTCAACGAGGAATCCACCCGCAAGGTCGGGGGGGCGTTGTGGTGTTTTTACGGCACGGGGTCGACGTTGACCGGCGTGAGAAATCACCGCACCTTGACATCCGCCTTACCATCGAAGATAGTCACATCCGGCGAACGAACGATCCCTCCACGCCTCCGTTTTGATAGCAGGCGCCGACAGGACTTCAGGCGCCAGTGCAGCGGCCAACCCATGCACTTTGGTCTACAAACTGGTCGAAACGCTTCTGAAACACCGATGATTGCTGTAACCACGGCGGTACCTGAGGCAAACAGTTGGATCGGGACACGGGAGATCTCTCCCGCTGGTGAATACGGGCCTTCTCGGGTTGAAGGATCGGGGCGCGAGTTGGAATATGTGCGTGCAAGTATTTGAAATCATTTTGGTTTCTAGTTCAATAAGAGCGTGATAAGTGGGGATTGACAACGGATCGCAGGTTGTGGTTAAAGCGAATTGCGATTCATGGATGAAACGCCACGTTCCATATGGGATTATTGGATGTTCATGCGCCGGTTGTGGGAACCGGTGGAGGACTTCATGGGAACCCGTGATGTACTACCATGTAAGTAGTTGAACTTCATGTTGAACCATGAAGTCGGCTTCACGGGTGGTGGTCGAGGGCTTCACGGATGATGGTCGAGGGCTTCACGGGTGGTGGTCGAGGGCTTCACGGATGATGGTCGTCGGCTTCACGGATGATGGTCGAGGGCTTCACGGGTGATGGTCGTCGGCTTCACGGATGATGGTCGTCGGCTTCACGCAACCTGGAAGTCGACCCCACGATAATGGGTTCAGTTTGATGGCGTCCGGGTGAGTCACCATGGTGGTGGCCCATCGTCGGAGAAAGAACCATGTTGAGGAAAGGAAAGAGAACATGTTGAACGCGAGACTGGTGGAGAAGGGCAAGCCCTTCAGCATTGACGCCCTGCTGCAGCAGGGGAACCTGACCTATGAATTGCTGCAGGCGTATCAGCCTGACCTGACGCGGCGCGGCTTTGACGAGACGCAGGCCGCCCATTTCAGGCAGCAGCTGGACCTGCTGTCGGGCACCCTCGGAGAGGTCGGCGTCCTGCGCGACGGCGCCAAGGCCCTGACCGCGGACGAGGGCCTCGCCAAATCCGAGGGCAAGACCCTGGTGCGAAGCCTGCGCGAAGCCCTGCGCATCGTGCTCAAGGACGGCGACGTCGAGGGCGTTTCGCTTTCGCAGTTCGCCATGAACGGCAACGTCATGCAGTCCACCAGGGACGTGCTCGCCTACCTCAACTCCATGGGATCGAAGGTGGCGCCGCTGGACGCCCACCTGGCGCGGTTCTTCGAGGGGCAGAAGGCGTCGGAGCTGGTCAAGGCGGCCTGGGAGCGCCTGCGGGCGGCCGACGCCCTGCAGGAGAAGACCCGCGTGGACCTGCCCGACGAGACGCGGGCGCTGCTCGAGCTCAAGGGCCGCGTGCTCGATCTCATCGAGGAGATCAACGGCGTCGCCCGCATCGCCTTCGAGGGCCGGTCCGAGATCAGTTCTAAGTTCAACAAGGACCTGCTGTACCGCGGCCGCCGCGCCCGGTCCAAGGCTGCGCCGTCGCCGACCCCCGTCGTCCCGCCTGAGGCGTAGGGAACCGACCCCCGCGGAAGAGGATTTGGACGGATTCCGGCGATCACGCTCCGCGTCCTTGTCAGAGTTCCGCTTGGAAAAAATGGGAAGGGCAGTCGAGTTCTAACTCAATTTATAGCTGAAGGGTCCACTCCCCCCGAAATCGAAATCGAAATCGAAATCGGTCCAGAAATCCGAAGGCTTCTTCGTCACGAAAGAATGGACGCTTGCCAA
>JAHITJ010000103.1 GCA_018817795.1 Myxococcota bacterium
CGGGAACGGCGCGACGAGCAGGCGCAGCAGGCCACCCTCGGGGGGGAGCCCGGCGACCTCGAGATCGACGCGCTCGTCGTCGAAGCGCCGCTGGAACACCTCGCCGGCGGGGCGTCCGTCGTGGTCGACGAGCTCCCAGCGCTGCGGCATGAAGGCGGTGAACTCGTACAGGTGCACCTCGCCCGAGCGGGTGAGCAGCCGCAGATCCGGCAGGTGCGACGGTCCCATGGACACCACGTAGGCCACGTTGAACCGCTGTAGCTCGTCGCGGTCGCGGGGGACGTCGCCGGGGTGCTCGTGGGCGGCGTGGATGAACGTCTCGGCGGGCATGTACGAGAGCTTGACGAAGGGCAGGCCGGTGGCGGCCACGATGGCCGAGGTGCGGTGCTCGTGGAAGTGCCCGTCGATGGCCACGCGGAAGAAGTCCCGGCGTCCGCGGGTGATGGTCTTCAGGTTCGAGGCGATGACCTTCAGGTCGCGCCTCATCGGCGGGTTGGTGCGGAACTCCGTCAGCGGGAGGATCTGCGTCTCGACGATCTTCTGGGCCACCGGGAACACCAGCAGCACCGCCAGGGGCACCCAGAGCACGCGGTGCAGTTGTGCCGGACGGGCGGCGGCTTCGGTGTCGGGCTCGGGCCAGCGCAGGCGCGCCAGGAACACGGCGCCGGCCAGGAAGGCCGCGGCCTTGACGACGATCAGGAAGCGCGGGAACTGGACGTGGGCCAGCTGGGGAAACCAGGAGAAGGCGTCCAGGCCCGCCAGGGTGGACGTGGAGCCCAACACCAGCACCGCCAGGGAGAAGTAGGAGAGCGCCAGCAGCATCGGATGGGCGCGGGTGCGGATCAGCCAGACCACGCCGGCGATGCCCGGGATCGCCGCCCAGCTCCAGGCCGCGGCCCAGGGCGCGGCGTCAACCAGGCCCGCGCCCACCTGGTGCAGGCTGCCCGCGATGGCCGAGACCGGGGCGGAGTAGCCGGGGCCGTAGGCCAGAAACGGCACAAGCCACCAGGCCGCGGCCATGAAGGTCAGCGCCGAGGCCGCCAGGGTGCGGCGCACCAGTGGCCGCCAGTCGGCGTCGGAGCGCACGTGGGAGAACGCCGTCAGGGCGTACAGGGGGAAGACCAGGAAGAACGCGAACGGATGGGTGCAGAGGGCGGCGGCGCCGAAGGCGGCGGCGCGGAACAGGCCGCGGCCCGTGGCGAGCAGGCGGTCGAAGAAGTGCAGCGACCACAGGGACAGGATCAGCGACAGCGAGATGGGCCAGACGCCCCACTCGACCATGAACGACCAGCCGCCCTGCCGGAAGGCGCCCGGATCCACCAGCGCGAAGAACCCCGCCAGGAAGCCCGCCAGGGGTCCGCCGAAGCGCCGGCCCAGCCAGTAGAACGTGCCGACGAAGGCCATCAGGAAGAGGAAGAAGCCGATGGCGTAGGTCGTCTCCCAGGAGAGGCGCCCCAGGCCAATCATATGAATGATCGACAGGAGCAGGTCGGTCAGCGGCGGATACAGCGTCTCGCCGGGGATGCCGCCCTCGACCATGTTCGTCCAGCCGGACAGGCGTCCGTGCTTGAGGAAGTGCTCGAAGAAGACGAACGCCCGGGCCTGGTGCACCAGATGATCGGCCATCCAGGGCATCTTCCCCAGCAGGAACGGATGATAGACCGCGGCCGTGATCCCGCCCAGCAGGGTGGGGGCGCCGATCTCGGCGAGGCGGCCTCGGGCGCGGGGAGACAGCGACGCCAGCAGTGGGGACGCGCAGGTCGCCAGGACCACCGCCCAGATGATGAAGGCGAGCCACTGCGCGGCGAAAGGACCCAGGAACAGCCAGGCCCCGAGCGCGAGGCCCGAAAAAAGGATGGCACTGTACATAAAAGTACGTCTCATGGGAAGAATATGCCACAGAAGTGGTCCGGGAATAACAAAAAACCTTTGCAGGTTTGGAGGTTTTTGCCGGAGGTGCGTGGGATCGCGGCGGCCGTGATTTCCTCCTTGCCTTGGAGGCCTTCCATGCATAATATGTTTCACCTGTTTTCAACCGTCTCCTGCCGATCCGGGGGATGCAAGTATTGTTCTGTACACAAGGAGTGACTGTGATGACTGACGAACATGATGACGAGAACAAGAACGAAGATGCCGAGGCCGGTAGCGACAAGAAGGAAAGCGGACGCTCCGCCCGCGCGGCCCGTCGCGAAGCCATGAAGAAGGATGAGGAACCTTCGACGGAAGAACCCAAGAAGGAAGAATCCAAGAAGGAAGAACCGAAGAAGGAAGAACCGAAGAAGGAAGAAGCCAAGAAAACGGAGGCCAAGAAGGCGGAGCCTTCCAAGGAAGAGCCCCGCTCAGCCGCCAAGTCGTACGCCGTCGAGAAGCCGGCCGAGGCCTGTTGCGGTGGCGGTTCGATTTCGCTGTCCTCTGCGGTGATGATGATGGTCTTTTTCTTCGGCCTCGGGCTGGTCCTGGGTGGATTCTTCCTCAAGCTGGGTGGAAAGTCCCAGGAGAAGTCCGCCCGCACGGGTGGTGGCGCTCCTCCGCAGGCCACGCAGGCCCGCCTGAAGATGGAGATCCCTGCCGACGCCCCGGGCTTTGGCCCCGCCGACGCCCCGGTCACCATCGTGGTGTTCGACGACTTCCAGTGCCCCTGGTGCGAGAAGGCCTCCAAGGTCATCGAGCGCGTCCTGAAGGAACATCCCGCCGACGCGCGGTTCGTGATGGTCAACTTCCCGCTGCCCCAGCTCCACAAGGAAGCCGAGCTGGCCGCGCAGGCGGGCATGGAAGCCCACGCGCAGGGCAAGTTCAAGCAGATGCACGACATTATGTTCGCCAACCAGCGGGGCATCAACCGCGCGGCCCTGGACAAGTGGGCCCAGCAGATCGGCCTCGACGTGGCGCGCTTCAAGACCGCCCTGGATCAGAACACCCATCAGGCCGCGGTGCAGCGGCACGTGTCCATGGGCAAGAGCCTGGGCGTTCGCGGCACCCCCACGATGCTCATCAACGGCCGCCGCTTCAACATGACGCGTGACATGGATCAGAACTACAAGGTCCTCAACGCCCTCATCGTCGAGGAGACCGCGACCGTCAAGAAGCAGAACATCCCGCGCGGCCAGGCCTGGCAGAAACTGACGGCCACGGGTGTGGCCACCCTGGAGCAGTTGACCGGTGGACCCGCCGCCCGTCCGACCGCCGATGCCGCCGCCCCGGCCAAGGGCCCGCAGGCAGCTGCGCGCCGCGAGGTCGACCCGAACGTATCCTATAAGATGGAAATCGAAGCCACCGACACCTGGAAGGGTGATCCCAAGGCCCTCGTGACCATCGTCGAGTTCAGTGAATACCAGTGCCCGCACTGCAAGAACGCCGACGGCATCGTCGACGAGATCCTCGCGGCCTATCCCCAGGGCGTGAAGTTCGTCTTCTTGAACAACCCCATCCGCCGTCATCCCCATGCCCACCCGGCCGCCGTGGCCGCCCTGGAAGTCAACGCGCAAAAGGGAATGGCCGCTTTCTGGGCCTTCCACAAGAAGATGTTCGAGAACCAGAAGGACATCAATCC
>JAHITJ010000104.1 GCA_018817795.1 Myxococcota bacterium
CCGGCGATGGAATTGCAGGAGCCCGTTTTTGCCCGGCAGCTCCGGCTCGCCGCCGGTGCGGGCCTTCCTGTGCTCGTGCACGTCGTCAAGGCCCATGATCTCGTGCTTCACCACTTGAAGGAGAACGGTCAGGGCGTACGAGGCATCATCCATGCTTTTTCCGGCTCGCCTGAAGACGCGCGCGCCTACATTGATCGAGGTTTCCTGCTGGGCATCGGCGGAGGGATCACCCGTGAGAACGCACACCGGTTGCGCCGGGTCGTCTCGAAGATTCCGCTGGAGAGCCTGGTGATGGAGACGGATTCGCCTTATCTTGGCACGGAGACGATTCCTGCAGGTGCGTCCCGTCCGGTGCACGTGCTGCAGGTGGCGCAAAAGCTGGCCGAACTGTTCGGTGTGCCGCTTGAGACTGTCGTCACCGTCACGACAGCGGGCTTTCTGGGCCTGTGGGAGCGCGCATGAACCGGAACCATCCCAAGTTCCAGGCTGTGTTCGTCTTTTTGGCCGTGCTGCTGGGCAACCTGCCGATGCTCGGCTCCTACGGGCTCTTCGACCCCTGGGAGACGCATTATGCCGAGGTGGCCCGCACGATGATCCAGCGGGATGATCCCGTGTCCACCTACTGGCAGGACGACGGTTTTTACTCCAAGCCTCCGCTTTTATTCTGGATGCAGGCCGCCGGTTTCACGGTGGCCGGACTCAACCGCAGGGCGGCCCCCGCCGACGAGATGACCGTCGATTCGCGACCGGAGTGGGCCGCACGCCTTCCCGTGCTGCTGCTGGCCGCCTTCGCCGTGACCGGGGTGTTCCTGTTCCTGCGCCGGCACTTCGACCCACTCACGGGACTGTTTGCCGCGCTGACCGTCGCCTTCTTGCCTCATTTCGCGCTGGTGGCGCGCCAGAGCATCACCGACATGCCGTTTCTGGCCCTGATGACGCTGGGGATGCTCATGTTCTTTCACGGCTTCCTCGGCGACGACGGTCCGCCGGTGAGGCTGGCGGTCCTGAAGCTGGGCCGGCGCGCACTGCCGGTGACCTCAGGGCTGGTCTCGGCGTTCGTATTCGTGCTGCTGGTGGTACCGCAGTACTTCATGTTCGCCTCGCGCGTACCTGCATCATTCACCTATGTCAACCGCCCTGTGATCGTGTCCGGGTGGCTTGTCTTCCTGCCTTACCTGTTGCTGCTCGCAGACGTGCTCATCGGTATCGCGCGCTCCCGCTTCACGCAGGGGCAGTTGTGGATCCTGCATGGCTTTGCGATGTGCGGACTGGCCATCCTGGCCAAGGGGTTCGGTGCCCTGTTCATTCCCGGCGTTGTATTCCTGCTGTACTTCCTGCTGACCGGGGAATGGGATCGGCTGCGGCGCTTCCCCCTGGTGTCCTCGCTGTGGCTGCTCGTCGCCATCGCGTTCCCCTGGCATCATGCCATGATCATCCGGCACGGCGACGCCTTCTTCCAGGAATACATCGTGCATCATCACTTCAAGCGCGCGGCCGAGGGGGTGCACGGGGAACGAGGCACCTTCACCTACTACTGGAACCAGCTACTGTTCGGTATGTTTCCACTGTGGCCGCTGCTGCCGGCGGCCTTTGCCTCGGGCCTGCGCAAGGTGCGGTTTGTGCGCCCGGGGGACGACCGTGAGCGCCTGCATCTGCTCCTGTTCTTGTGGTTGATGGTGTCCTTCTTCCTGTTCTCGCTCATGCTCACAAAGTTCCACCACTACATCCTGCCCGTGACGGTTCCCGCGGGCGTCTGGGTAGCCGTGAGCCTGCGCCAATACTGGAGTGGAGGCCCGTCCCGCGGTTTCCGCTTCTCTGCGGGCTTTTTCGCAGGGCTGGTGTTCTTTGTGCTCGTGGCACGCGAGGCGGGGCTCGACCCGGCCCACTTCGTCAACCTGTTCATCTACAAGTACGAGCGTCTGTTCCCCTATGCAGCCTGGATGAACTGGACCATCTGGGGACTCTCGGCGGTCATCGGGGGCGCAGCACTGGTGCTGGTGTTCTGGCGCAACCGCTGGACGTTCGCAGCCTTCCTGCTGGCCTCCACGATCTTCACGCTGCACCTGCTCGCCTTCTACATGCCCGCGGTGGGGCCCCACTGGAGCCAGAAACAACTTCATAAAATCTACTATCAGTGCCGCCGGGATCCCGGGGAGCGGCTGATCGCCTGGCAGCTCAACTGGCGTGGCGAGAACTTCTATTCGAAGAACCAGGTCGTCCCGTTGATGGAGACCAACAACAAGGAGTTTCTCGAGTACCTCCGCCGTTTCCGGGCCCGCCGGCGCGAAGATGTGTCGGCGCGCTTCATCGTGCTCGAGGCCGGGCGTTTCAACCGTCTGGTCGGCGTGATGGACCGCGAGTTGTACATCCAATATCCTGAGATCTACGAAAACCGGCGCGGCGCCGAGCTCGTGACCATCCTCGGTCCGGACTGCGTGACCGTGCCCGCGGAGTTCGAGAAGCACTCCGTGCAGACCAACTACCAGGTCCTCAAGGCCCCTTACGTCCACAACAAGTTCATCCTCGTGAGGCTCACGCTCTAGGTTGATAAATCGGACAGTTCGGACAGTTCGGACAGTTCGGACAGTTCGGACAGGTCTGCGTTTTCCTGTGGCGCGATGCGCTGTATTGGATGTTGTGAGGGATCAGCGGCGGCGGCGGAACATGAAGCCCAGTCCCAGGCCGAACCCGAGCAGCATCACCAGGGCGGTGGGAAGTGAACCACGGGAGCCCGGCGTCGTGCAGGAGCAGCCCTTGAGATCGGCCGAACAGACGGTGGCCACGGGCGGCTTCCCGTCGCAGTTGGTGTCCACGGTGCCGCAGGTCTCATCGATTCCGGGGTTGATCGCGGTGTTCGCGTCGTCGCAGTCCAGCGCGGCGCAGGCGGGGCCCACACCGAAGGAGTCACCGTCATGGTCGGTGCAGAGCACGCAGCCGTCGTCGGGGACGCCGTTGCCGTTCTGATCCTTGCCGTCGCCGCAGATCTCGCGTCCACCGGGGTAGACCGAGGGATCGGAGTCGTCCGGGTCCTCGATCGCGCAGTCCTCACCGACACCCCAGCCGTCGCCGTCGTGATCAA
>JAHITJ010000105.1 GCA_018817795.1 Myxococcota bacterium
ATGTCCTCCGGGACCGCATCCGCGACGCCGCCACGGCCGATCCGCGCCGTGAATACCCGATCGGGGCAGTCGCCGACGGCATCACCTGGACCCGGATCTTCCTCGAGAGCCGCCCTGACGACGTCCTGGGCCGCATGTCGTGCATCGATCCGGACACGGTGGACAACGACGACGACGGCGCTTCCGGATGCGGCGTCGATTGCGACGACGGCGATGACACTGTTTATCCGGGCGCCCCCGAGACCTGCAACGGCCGAGACGACGACTGCGACGGCCTCATCGACAACCACCCCGACTGTCCGCACTGCCAGGAGCACGCAGCCCCGCTGGGCGGCACCCTGCTCTACTGCTTCTGGCCGCTGAACTACCTCGACGCAGAGGCCGACTGCGTCGCCCAGGGCGGACACCTCGCGTCGATCCACGACGCCGGCACCCAGGACACGATCGCGGCGACCGCCCTGGGCATCGTCGGCCAGAACTGGTGGATCGGCGCCAACGATCTCGACTCCGAAGGGACCTTCACCTGGACCGACGGCACCCCCTTCGATGCCACCTTCTGGGCCGACGGCGAACCCAACAACGCCGACGGATGGGAGAACTGCGCCCACCTCGCCTCCTGGGCTGGCGGCCGTTGGAATGACATCCCCTGCGATTACTCGATGTACTATGTCTGCTATGCGCCCTGACCATCCGTCGATGGCGTCGAGCCCGCCCGATTTTTCTTGACTTTTTGCATGGCATTTTCACGGACCCTGTCTATACTATTGTGGTTCCAGCAGGATCTCTCCCTGCCGGACCGCTTCTGACATTCCGGAAAGGTGATCCATGAAAAAGGCTCTGCTTCTCATCGCCAGTCTCTTCCTTGTCTTCGCCTGTTCCCCCGGAGGCGGCGACAACAACGGCAACAACACCAACAACACCAACAACGTGGATCGCTGCAACTGCACGGACTCCGACGGTGACACGATCTGCGACTTCGACGAGGGAAAGTCCGCCGGCGCCGATTATGACGTGGACGGCACACCGGACTACCTCGACCTGGACTCCGACAATGACGGCATCCCGGACCGCACCGAGGCGGGCGATCTCGACAAGTGCACCGCGCCGTACGACACCGACGTGGACGGTAACGGCGACTTCATCGACATGGACTCCGACGCCAACGGCATCATGGACATCATCGAGGGCACCGGGGACGTGGACGGCGACGGCGTGCCCAACTTCCAGGACATCGACAACGACGGCGACTTCATCCCCGACACCATCGAGATCGGCGATCCCTCCCAAGGCATCCCCGACACCGACAATGACGGCATCCCCGACTACAATGACGTGGACTCCGACTCCGACGGCATCGGCGACCTCTTCGAGACCTACCGCGACACCGACGGCGACGGCATCATGAACTTCCGTGATCAGGACTCCGACGGCGACGGCATCCCAGATTCCTGGGAGGGCGGGACCAACGGCAACGTCAACCAGCCCCCGGTCGACACCGACGGCGACGGCCACTACGACTTCCTCGACGCCGACTCCGACAACGACGGTCTCCCCGACGGCCAGGAGGACACCAACCAGAACGGCGTGCTGGATCCGGGTGAAAGTGATCCCCGCAAGGCCGACACCGACGACGACGGCGTCAACGACCTCATCGAGATGGCCGCGGGCACCGATCCGCAGAGCGCGACCGACAATCCGCGCGCAAACGGCGACTTCGTGTTCATCGAGCCCTTCGAGGAAGATCCCGATCCGTGGAACGACGTGCTGGCCTTCTCCACGGCCTTCCAGAAGCTCGACCTCATGTTCATCATGGACGTCTCCGGTTCCATGGCCTCCGAGATCAACGCCGTGCGCAACAACCTGGGAACCATGCTCAACGACGTGATCTGCGCCGCCGGCGAGGATCCCGCGGTCGACCACTGCATCCCGGACGTCGAGACCGGCATCGCGCTGTTCGGCGAGGGCAGCCCCTCGTACACGCTGACCAAGGCCCTCGACAACAACAACCTCACCGGCGACCCGGGGGCCGACGCCCAGTGCACCTACAACCGCCTGCCCACCGACGCGCCGGGCTACAACGAGCACCCCGTGTCGGCCATGCGCGGCGTGGTCACCGGCACCTGCGCCTCCGACGCCACGCGCACCGGCCGCGGCTGCTTCCGCCCGGGCTCCCTGCACCTGCTGCTGCTGGTCACCGACGAGGACCTCGACGAGGATCCCCTGTACCCCAGTTTTCAGACCGCCTACAATGACATCTACAACGCCGGCGCGCGCATCATCGTGGACTATGGCGCGGGCACCACGACCGACATCAACAACCTTCTTACCGGCCTGACCGGCGCCGCCGTCAGCGGCAACTATCTCGTCCCCGCCATCGACGCAGCCGCGGCCGCCGGCATCCCGGCCTGCGCGGGCCTGGGATCCAACGTGTTCTACAACTCCCGCGCAGCGGTGCGCGGTGACGACGCCAACGCCGGCGCCGCCCTGTCCTGCGCCGTGCAGGCCGTGGGCGCCTACGTCCCCCAGGACGTCGAGGCCTGGATCATCAACGATCCGGCCAACGCCGACCCACTGGGCAACCCCGTCGACGCCCCGACCGCCTTCATCGACTACATCGAGGTCTTCATGGTCGACGCCGATGCCACCTGTCCGGCCGGCTACAACGTCGCCGACTCCGACAGCAACGGCTACAACGACAAGTTCGTGTCGATCCTGCCTGGAAACCCCGTCTGCTGGAAGATCTTCGTGAAGTCCAACGTGACCGTGCCGCCGGCCACCACGCCGCAGATGTTCATGGCCACCGTCGAGGTGCACGGCATCGGTGGCGCCATGCTCGACTCCCGCGACGTCTACTTCCTGGTTCCCCCGGTCATCGAGGGCCCCGGCGGCCCGGACAAATAGTTTTTCTCTCGATCCCTGGGTAGCAAAGCTACCCGCGGCTAGTTTCCGTATATGGTAAAGCTACGCGGGGGCCGGGATGGTTCACTTCACGGGAACAGGTCCCTGGCACAGGCCATACGTTCCATAGGGCACGCAGGTCTCGGCGGGATCACACTGGGTCTGCTCCTGGCAGACCTTGATGCACTTTCCGTAGGTATCACCGGGGACGATCTCGCTGCACACGTGGCCGCCGGCGCAGTCCCAGGCGATCTTGCAGCGATCATTGGCCAACTGCGGACCGGCGGGCAGACAGGAGGTCTCGCTGTTGAAGATCAGGTAGCAGCCCTCCCCGCTCCCGCAGCCGCGGTTCTTCACGGGATCGCAGCCGTCGCTGCGGAAGCACACATCGATGAGGGAAGAATCTTCGGTGTTGTAGCAAGTCCCGCCGTCAGGGCAGCGGGAATGGGAGGAGACGTTGCAGTAGGGGACGCAGATCGCCGGGGATCCGACCATGCCCTGGATGCAGACCCCGCCGTGCGGGCAGCGGTTCAGGTCGCACAACCCGTAGAAATTGCCTTCGGAGAAGAAGAAGTTGGCCAGACATTCGACCCCGTCGGTATCCGAGTAGACGCACTGCTGATCCTGGTCGCACGAAGGGGGCGAGTCGTAGTAGACGATGTTTGGGTTGCACTCCTGCCAGGCACACTCGGGCTTCTCCAGGCACGACTCGATGCTGCAATCGGGCGGCAGCATGTTGCACGCGGGCTCGCCCGGTTCGTCGAAGCTGACCATCAGCGAGCACGCGCCGGAAAAAAATGAGGCGCAAAAGACAAAAACAAGCAGACCTGAACGCATGAAATGCCTCCTGTGGACGACTTCTACTATGCCCCGGATGTTCGGATTGTCAATCAGGGAGTGCCGGAAAGAACCCGTCAACTCAAGGTTTCGGCACCAATTGCAAGGTCAGCCTGTCCTGGGCCAGCAGCACCTTGCCGGTGAAGGTCCGCTTTCCGAACCAGGAGCTCAACTGAGACTCCAGATTGATGGAGAGGCGCTTCTCCAGCAGGCCCCGGCCCTGGTCGGAGAACAGCCATCGCTTGAAAGCGACCAGGATGGTCAGGGCGTGGCTCCCGAGGCTCATCTTGACCGCGTCCTGATAGGAGATGGTGATGCTGCGGACGGGTATCTCGATCTTCCTGCCATCGAAGGTGGGCACGAACGAGGCCTGCAGCGAGAGGGTCTGGTAGAGGCGGATCCTGCGGGTGGCCGCGAACGGGATGGGGACCTCGACGTGCCCTGAGAACACCAGGTCGAAGGTCGCGGTCACGGCGAACACCGTGATCTTCGAGATGGTCACGTTCTCCAAATGAAACATCGAGTTGAGGGAATGGCTGCGCCCGTACTCCGCATTCATGGCTTCGTCGATGGCGCGGGCGTCCAGGGACAGGGAGATGGTCTGGGCCCCGGCAGGCGAGGCCAGGAACATGGACAGCAGGATCAGGAGTCCGCAGGCGAGTCCGCGCAACATGCTACACCTTGGCCGTAGGCCAGCGAAGGAACACGAACAGTCCCAGTGCGGCCAGAAACGCCAGCAGCAGACCGGTGCGCTGGTCGTCACCCACCGGGGTGCGCGGCATCGGATCCAGCTCGCGGATGGCCGCGGCCGCATGCAGGTGGGCCGGATTGCGGACCAGCGCCATGCGGTGCATCAGCAGCGCCGAGGGACGATCCCCGGCGGCCTCTTCCTTGAGCCCCAGCAGATAGTAGAGATCCGCCTCCACGAGGGGATCCTCGCGGGTGAGCAGGCACAGCCGGAGGTACTGGAGCGCCTGCGCCAGATCACGATCCTCAAGGGACTGGCGCGCCTTCAGCAGGAAGGCAGGGGCCATGCGATCCTTGCCCGGAATCTGCGGGGCGAACGCGAGGATCTGCCGGTAGGCGTCCACTGCGCCGTCAAGGTCGCCGGACTTCGCCTGCTGCAGCGCCTGCTCGAACGCGACCTCGTGCTTCTTCATGCGGGCCAGATCCCACTGACGGAACAATTGGCGCGCCAGCTCCTCGCCGACCGTGGTGCGGTCGTAGTCACCGCGCGTGACATCCTCGAGCTGCTGCTTGACGGCATGATACGCCTGCGAGCGGGCGGAGATGTACAGCACGGCCTGGGTCTCCTGGCCACCGGCGGTCTTCACCGTGCCCATCTTGGCGCGGGTCGTCCCGGTCGAGAGGTAGGTCACGATGGCCTCGCGGGCCGCCGCGCGCAGCTCCTCGTCCTCATGGTTGGCAAAGGACAGGATCGGGCCGATGGCCTCGGCCACCTGGAAGGACGCATACATGTCCATGAGTTTCTTCTGCAGGTCCAGGGTGGCGCTCTGCAGGTTCAGCCGCGGGTTGCCCGACGGTGTGCTCTGCAGCACGAACCGGGCCCAGCGGCTGCGAAAGTACGCATCGGGCTGCTTCTCCCGATCCGGATTCTTCAGCGACTCCTCCAGGAACGCGGGCACCAGCAGCGGACCGAACTCGGCCAGCGCGGCTGTGATCTCCTCACGGAAGATCAGCGTGGGCTCGAAGAACGCCGCATCGAACATCACCGGCGGTGAGGCAAGGTCCTTGAGCCGCCCCAGACCGCGAAGCAGGCATCCCCGCTCGGCCAGATCGGCGAACAGTTGGTTCCGCGCATCGTCCTGCGTCGAGTAGGGCACCCCCAGCAGCAGGTCGGTGACCGGCGGCGGCGGCGGCGCGGAGCGGGTGCGCCGGGTGTCGGTCGTGGACAACTTCACCTTGGGTTCGAAGAAGGCCCCGTTGGGAGGCGGCAGCGTGGCCCCGCGCAGGGCCAGGTACTCCCGGACGCGCTCCACGGCCGAGGAGCCCAGCGGCGCCATGATCACGGCCCTGGCCTTCTCGGCGTCGACCTCCTCGGCGAGCTGGTTGCAGTAGCGGGTCCGCTCGAACGGGTCGGCCTTCCACCAGGTCTGGCGGGTGAGCGTTGAGCTCGGCCTGACCTCGGTCGGCCCGGGCTCGGAGGCGGCACCGGGGACCGCCGCCGGATCCGGCGCGGCGTTCTGGGAAAAAATGAAAAAAACCACAAAAAACAGGCTCGTCCACATGCTGACAGTTACCCCGTCGGGGACCGGTACGGGACCGGTCCAAGCACGACAACCTACCACGAAGCCGCTTGATTCTCCACCCACTGAATTAATTTCCATTCCATTTCGGCCGATGAATAGTAGCATGGCACCGAGATGACACCTGCCCGACCCCATCCCCACCGTTTCCGAAACCTGCTGACCTGCGGTCTCCCGCCGGACGCGGATCCCGAGCGCCTGCGCCTGACCGTCATCCTGAACCTCTCCACCCTGTCGGGCGGCCTGTTTTTGATGATCTTCGCCATCCACAACCTGCTCGACAGGAACCTGGGGCTGGGCCTGGCCGATGCCGTCACCTGCGTGATCGTCCTGGCTTCAAACATGCATCTTCGCCGCAGCGGGAACCTCCGGCTGGTCTCAGGGGTCTCCATCGCGGCCTCCTGCCTCTTCTTCCTGTTCGTGCTGGCCAGGGGAGAGGTTCACCAGGCCACCTACGTCTGGTCCCTGGCCGTTCCGGTCATCACGGTCTTCCTGCTGGGCTCGAAGTCCGGACTGCGCCTGGCCGCGCTGTACTGGTTCCTGATGCTCGCCTATTTTCTTTCTGCGCACCAGTTCAACGGCCTCACGCACTATCCTCGATTCATCTTCGTGCGGACCCTCTCCGTCTATGCGCTGATCACGGCCATGGTTTTTTTCATGGAAGAGAGGCGACACCGGATCTTTCGGGATCTCCAGGACAAGCGCGCCGAGCTGGCCGATCAGATCGAGCGGCTGAAAAAAGAAGAGAAGGAGAAGGAAATCCTGATCCGGCGTCTTCAGAAGAGCCTGGCTGAGGTCAAGACCCTCAAGGGGTTCCTGCCGATCTGCTCATACTGCAAGAAGATCCGGGACGACGCCGGATACTGGAACGGGCTGGAGCAGTACCTCACCGCCCATACCGACGCCCGCGTCGAGATGGGCCTCTGTCCGGACTGCGTGAAGGGCAGGCAGGCATGAAGGATTCGCGCCCTTCCTCCCCGCGGTGGCGCAGGCTGGTCTCCGGAGTCCTTCCTGAGAACGATGCCTGGCACTTCACCCCGCTGTCGCTGGTCAACGCGACGCTCATCGGTGCGGGATCCTGCTCCCTGCTGTTCGGCTCCCTGGCATGGCTCCGTGGAAGCCGCCTGCCGGCGATCCTGGACTTTTCGCTGACGCTCCTGCTGGCCTTTCTGTATGTCCGGCTGCAACTCCGCAGGGACGTGCAACGGACCGCAGCCCTCGCCACCGCGCTGGGCGGGCTGTTTTTCCTTGCCCTGGTGGCCCATGGCAGCGTCCTGAAGAGCGGCTTTGTCTGGATGATTCTCTATCCCGTGCTGGCTCTCTTCGTGCTGGGGGCCCGGCGAGGCACGCTGGCCACAGCCCTCGTCCTCGCCGGCGCGCTATTCCTCTTCGGACTGTCCCCCGCCGTCGACTGGATCCCGGCATACTCTTTCCCGGTGATCCTCCGGGCTGTGGCTGTATATCTGCTGATCTTCCTGTTCACGCTGATCATGGAGGTGACCCGCACCACCTTTTTCACCCAACTTTCGTCTGCCCATGAGGAACAGGCCCGGCAGGCCCTGCAACTGGAACGGATCAACGAGGAGAAGGCCGCCCTGATCCGGGATCTCGAGCGCAGCCTCGGGGAGGTCCGTTCCCTGAGGGGTCTACTGCCGATCTGCACGGGGTGCGGCAAGCTCCGCGACGATGACGGCTACTGGATGGAGCTCGGGAATTACCTGTCGCGGAACACGGACACGGTGCTCACCCACGGCATCTGTCCGAGCTGCTCCAGAGAATTGTACGCCGAGTTCATGCCTGAAGAGAGGTAGCCAACCCATGCGGGCCGTCCACGGACCGATTTCCGTTCAAGAATCCTTATCCAATTCATATTCAGGGTAGAGTTGCGCGGCGCAGTCCGGGCAGATGCCATGGCTGAACTGAGCATTGGTGTGCTTTCCGATGTAGGTCTCCACCTGGCTCCAATATCCTTGATCGTCGCGGATCTTCTTGCAGTTGGCGCAGATCGGCAGCAGACCGCTGAGCTTCTTCACCTCGGACAACGCTTGCGTCAGTTCGCCCACGAGGCGTTCCCGCTCCAGTTCGGCCAGCTTCCTCCCTGTGATGTCGATGATCACCGAGATCAACTGCGGATCCCCCTGGATCATGATCACCTCTGAGGAGAACAGCCCAATGATGGTCTCTCCGGTCTTTTTTCGAAAATGCGTCTCCTGGTCCCGGATATTCTCTCGCCGCGCCAGCCGGGCCACGACCGCGTCCCGCTCCTCTCTTTTTTCCCACAAGCCCAGTTCCACCGTGGTCCTGCCCAGGAGCTCCCCGGCGGTATAGCCCGAGATGTGCAGGAAGGCGTCGTTGACCTGCAGGATCCTCCCGTCGGACAGGCTCGTGAGCGAGACCGCGCTGGGAGAGGACTGGAAGACCAGGGAGAACTTCTCCTCCTGGACCCGGATTTCGGCGAGCAGGCGACGATTCACCATCAAGGTCATTCCATAAGATAGTAATATTAATAATAATTGATATATTATTATTATAATTAGGTTGCCGGAATTGGAATGAAAGAAATTTTCGTCGCGTCCGGAAGAAAAGAGAACGATGGCGATGCGAAACAGGCTGAACAGACAGAACCCCAGAAAAATGATGCCTGTTCCGCTGGTGATCCCGCGCATGGCGGCCTGGACCTGGACCAGCAGGAGGGCCGCGCACTGACCGCAGACGACCAGCAGGGCCGCCGAGAAGATGAGGTTCCGGTTCGCGATGCTCGGCATGACATACAGGAAAATGGCCTGGAGGCCCAGAAAAATCGCCAGCAGCACCCCGTGGAAAAGGAACCGGACGGGAAATCCCAGAAAGCGCCGCAGGCCCAGGTAGCCCAGAACGGCGCCCGACATCACGAAAAAATTCGATCCCAGCACCGAGACCGCCAGGGGAATCCCATCCCGGAACGCGATCAGCAACAGCCCGATGGTCTGGAAGAGAAAATCACCGACCCAGAGGCCCAGCCCGGCGAAGCGACGATGGTTCTGGCGCCAGAGCATGAAGAGGATCGCCACGCACAGCGCATCGGTCAGGATGTTGAGAAAGATGACTGTGCGTGCGTCAAGAAAATGCATGAGCGGGGCCGGCTCCACCCCGGCAAGCCAGTATCCAGCGGGAGGCAATGAAGTCAAGCTGAGTCTGAGGCGCCTGCCTGGCGCGACAGGGCGACTCCTGCGAGGATCATTCCCATGCCGGTCCAGGTCGGGATCCGGCCGGGTTCGCCCAGGATCAGGTGGATCCACAGCAGCGAGAGCACCGGCGATAGAAACACCAGCACCGTGACGCGCGAGGCCTGCTTGGTCAGGCGCAGCGCCAGCAGCCAGGTGAAGAACGACAGCCCCATCTCCATCACGCCCAGGTAGGCGGCCCCGGCGAGGGCAGGCGCCGAGAACCCGGCGCCGGAGACGATCCAGATCACGCCGGAGACAAGCGCCCCGAGGATGAACTGGCGCGTCAGGCCCGCCAGCGGATCCCCGGCGGCGCGGGTGTTCACGATCCACGTGCCGGCCCAGATCAGGGTGGAGAGCAGCGCCAGGGCGACACCCGCCGGATCAATACCCGAAAAGGTGGTCAGGCGGCCGCCCGAGGCGATGATCCACACACCGACGTAGCCCAGCAGCAGCGCCGCGGCCAGCTTCCGCGAGAACGGCTGCCGTAAAAACGGGACAGACAACCCGGCCAGCACCAGCACCCAGGTGTAGTTGAGCGCCAGGGCCTGCTGGGCGGCCAGACGGTCGTAGGCCAGCAGCAGCACCAGGTAATACGCCACCGGGTTGAGCAGCCCCACCAGATCCCGGTGCGAAAAGGACAGGCTCGCGCGCAGGCGGCCCTGGACCGCCCCCAGACCCGCCAGGGTGAGCGCGGACACCAGCGTCGCAAAGAACACCAACTGAAAGACATCCCCGTGACGCAGCGCGAGCTTGAACGCGGTAGCCACCGTGCTCCAGGCGAGCACCGTGTACAACGCCAGCGCGATGGCCCTGCGCTCCTGGCGGGCCTGTCCCGGGCCTGCGTCCATGGCGGTTCTTTCCGTACCGTTCACGATGCCTGGGCCGCACCGGGCCCTGCGGTTCCGTTCATGGGGATCACACGTCGCCGGAGAGGCGGCCCATCAGGCTGCCGGCCTGCACGAACAGGCGGTCCACCGCGTCGGGGTCGAGCTTCTTGTGTGGCAGCAACGCCAGGTCATACAGGTGGGTGAGGGCCTCCCTGGCCGTCTCCTCGGAGAGGGGATGGGCATGGGCCGGATCCAGGCGCTCGATGACCGGATGCCGCAGGTTGAGCACGCACTGATGGGCACCGAACGGATTCTCGCTGCGGGGGGACTGGTGGGCGATCATCTCCTTGAAGCGCCGCTGGAGCTCAGGAATCACCAGCACGAGGGGCAGCTCGCTCTTCTTCAGTTTCTGCGCCTCGAACTGCACCTCGGGCAGCAGCGCCCTGGCGCGCTCGAGCACCCGGTCGTGAACGCTGCGGCCGTCGGCGTCCACGACCTCGGGCAGATCCGCGACCAGCTCCGGTCCCAGAGCCGAATCCACGCGCTGGAACGTGACCTTGGCATCGTGATGCTTGGACTCGTAGTAGTTGAAATAGTGGCTGTCGATGGGCGGCGTGGCCAGGATCACCGGCAGGCCGGCCTCTTCATAAAGATGGATCAGGCTGCGCAGGGTCTCGCCGGGCACGGCGTAGTAGATGTGCTTCTCGGTCGTGTCGGTGGCGTAGTCCTCGCCATATTTCTGCTTGAGCACGGCCTCGAGGGAGGTGAAGGTGCCGTCGCTCTTCTCGTAGATCACCGCCGCCGACACGCGCTCGGCGAACTTGTCGTCGCGCATGCAGGCGAACTTCACGTAGGGATGCAGCTCCTTCCACATCTTGGCGTACTCATCGGGCCGCTCCGTGGACAGTTCCACGATCCGGTCGGCGATCTTCTTTGACAGGTGCGAGGCGATCTTGCGGACCGAGGCGTCCTGCTGCAAAAACGAGCGCGACACGTTGAGCGGAATGTCCGGGCTGTCGATGAAGCCGCGGATGTACTGGAAGGCCTCCGGCAGCAGCACGTTCATCTCCGAGGACACGAACACACGGTTGCAGTACAGGTGCATCCGGTCGCTGCGCAGGTCGTCCTGGCGGTTGAGGCGAGGGAAGAACAGCACTCCCTGAAGGTGGAACGGGAAGTCCGCGTTCACATGGACCCAGAAGTAAGGCTCGTCGTCGGCCGGGAACATCTTCTTGTAAAAGGCGATGTAGTCCTCGTCCTTCAGATCGCCGGGCTTGCTGACCCACAGCGGCGGATCCGGGTTGACGACCTCGTCGCCGATCAGGATCGGCACGGGCAGGAAGCGGCAGTAGCGGCGCAGGATCTCGCGCAGCTTCCAACTGTCGAGGAACTCCTCGTCATCGTCGGCCACGTGCAGGACGATCCGCGTGCCGCGGTCGGCCTTGGTGCTCTCCTCGACGGTGTACTCCGGCTCGCCGGTGCAGCTCCAGCGCACGGCCTGTGCGCCCTCCTGCCAGGACAGCGACTCCACCTCGACCTTGCGCGACACCATGAACGCGGAGTAGAACCCCAGCCCGAAGTGACCGATGATGCCGTCCTTGCCGGACTGGTACTGGGCGATGAACTCCTCGGCGCCGGAGAAGGCCATCTGTCCAAGGTACTTCCGGACCTCCTCGACGGTCATGCCGATGCCGTTGTCCTCCACGGTGATGGTCTTGGCGTCGGTGGAGAACGTCACCTTCACCTGCAGCGGCTCATCATCGAGGGCGACCTTGCCATCTCCGGCTAAAATCTTTAATTTGGTGATGGCATCTACGCCATTGGAGACCAGCTCCCGCAGGAAAATCTCCCGCTCTGAGTAAAGCCATTTCTTGATGATCGGAAAAATGTTTTGTGCGCTGATACTGATCTGGCCTTTTTCGCTCATTGCATACCTCCAGGCGCAGGCACTGTAACCACCCACGCGGGCCGGATCAAGAGGGAGGTGTGATGTTGTTATTATTAACACTTTGCCCACCCAAAAAACCTTGCATTTTTCAATCGGCCGCATCATGCTTGCCTCACCTGAATGGAGGTTCATATGAAAAAGATCACGATCCTGATGCTGTCCCTCTCCCTCGCCCTGATCGGGTGCAACAAGAAAAAAGACGACACCAAGCCCGCCGATGACGCCAAAAAGCCCGCCAACAGCGCCCAGCCCGAAAAGCCCGCCGAGGACGCCAACTGGGTCAAGGCCGAGAACGTCAAGCCCGAGGACGAGAAGATCGAATGCAACTACGGCGCCTGCAAGATCTCCGTGGTCACCAAGTCGGTGAAAGAGGAGATTGAAAAGCAGAAGGACTTCGAGAAGCTCGAGATCCAGTTCCGCGAAGGCGTCGGCAACGACTACTTCAAGACCATTGCGAACCTGCCGTGGGTCACGAAGGTTCAGATCTCCTACACGAAGATCGACACCCTGGAGCCCCTGGCCAAGCTCGCCAAGCTCGAGGAGCTCAAGGCCGCCTCCCTGAAGTGGGAAGACGACAAGGACAACAAGAAGCGCCTGAGCCTGAAGCCTCTGGCGGGTCTGAAGAACCTGAAGCAACTGACCTTCTACGGCACCCACGTCAACGACGTCGACGCCCTGGCCGCGGCCGTGACGCTCACGAACATCAATTTTTACATGAGCGAAGTCGAGACCATCAAGTTCGCCGAGAAGCTGGTCAACGTCGAGGACTTCGACCTGTACGCCTGCCCGGTCACGGACCTGGCACCCCTGGCCAACCTGACCAAACTGAAGAAGCTCAACCTCTACATGAATAAGTCCACCGACTTCTCCGTGCTGGCCAAGCTGCCCGAGCTCGACGACGTCTGGCTGCAGTTCACGTTGTTCGCGGACATGAACCTGCTGGCCGGCGCCAAGAAGATGAAGTCCCTGTCCCTGTCCTGGCTCAAGGGCGATCTCAAGGACATCGACGCCGTGAAGAACATGACCGAACTCGAGAACCTCTCCCTGAACTCGGTGCCCGTGGAGAAGATCGACGCGCTGGCCGAATGCAAGAAGCTTCAGCGCCTGGATCTGGGCAGCACCAAGATCAAGGACATCAAGGCGCTCAAGGAACTCACCGCCCTGACGTCGGTGACGATCTCCAAGACCGCCGTGGCCGACCTCTCCCCCCTGGCCAAGGCCGAGAACCTGTGGTCCCTGGACATCAACGGGTCCAAGGTCAAATCGCTGGGCCCGATCATGAAGCTCACCAAGCTGCGCTCGCTGACCGTGTCCAAGGGCTTCTCCAAGGGCGAGATCGCGAAGATCAAGAAGGCCATGCCGGAACTGAACGTAAACGAGCGCTAAATCTCAGTTCTTTTGTATTCCGCCTCCTGTTTTCTCCGGTACAGTTTTCCCCGTTTTTATGATAGACGTGCGGCACCGCGCGGTCGGGTTTCCCTCAGGCAGGTGGTCATCACACCTGCCGGGATCCGGCGCAGGCGCAGGCTGTAGAACACCATGGAGCCACGGCGAGCATGAATATTTTCATCATGGGCGCAGGTCAGGTCGGAACCCATCTGGCCCGGATCCTGACCGAAGAAGGACACGACGTCACCGTCGTGGAGATCAACCCCGAGAAGGTGAGGAACCTCGACTTCGCGCTGGACGTGCGCGTTGTGGAGGGCTCGGGCACCTCATCGGTGCTGCTGCGCGAGCTCGGCGTGGACCGGTGCGATCTCTTCGTATCCACCTCAGGGCACGACGAGGCCAACCTCGTGGCGGCATCCCTCGCCAAAAAACTGGGCGCCAAAAAGACCGTCGCCCGCATCGGGCAGCACGCGTATTACGACGACGCGCTGGAGCTGGCCTCGGCCTTCCACGTCGACCGTATCCTCAGCCCGCAGGAACTGACCGCACGCCAGGCCGTGTCGTACCTGGAACACCCGGGGCTGGTCACCCTCGACGACTTCGCCGGCGGTTTGGTCCACGCCTTCTCCTTCCAGATCGACGAGTCTCCCTGGCTGGACAAGCCCATCTCCCAGATCCAGCTCCCCGAGCACACGCTCATCGGTCTGATCATGCGGGGCAACGACACCATCATCCCGCGCGGCGACGACCAGATCCGGCGGGGCGATCTGGTGACCTTCGTGGGCAAGTCCCACAAGATCCTGGCGTTCGAGGATCTGCTCAAGAAGAAGCTGGCGCGGCCCAACACGGTGACCATCGCCGGCGCCTCCTCGGTGGGGCTGTTCATCGCGCAGAAGCTCGAGAAGCACCGCTTCTCCGTCAAGCTCGTGGAGCGGGACATCGGACGCTGCGAGGAGGCCTCCCGCCTGCTGTCCAAGACCGAGGTCATCAACTCCGATGCCACCTCGATGGAGTCGCTCAAGGCCGACGGGCTCCTCAACTCCTCGGTGTTCATCGCCGCCACCGACAAGGACGACCGCAACATCCTGGCGGCCCTGCTCGGCAAGGAGCTGGGCATCGCCCACTGCCTGGCCGTCGTGCGCCAGCCGGACTTCACGGTGCTGACCGGCCGGCTGGGCGTGGACCACACCCTGATTCCGCGCGCGATCTTCAGCGCGCACATCCTGGACATGACACTGTCGCCGGAGTGCCTGGCCCGCAGCGTCCTCGAGAAGGAGCAGGCCGAGATCATGGAATTCGTGGTCCGTGACGGCGCCCGCATCTCGGGCCAGATCCTGGCCAACGCCGGATTTCCCAGGGGCTCCCTGATGGCCGCGATCGTGCGCCAGAACAAGGTGTTCATCCCCACCGGCAAGGACTCGATCCTGCCGCGGGACCGTGTCGTGATGATCGCCCGGAGCGCGGTGGTCCAGGACGTCCTGCGGATGTTCACCTCATCTTGAGCCTCTCCCTGCCATGAATTATCTCATCCTCTCCCGCTTCCTGGGCCTGCTCTTCGCCTTCTTCGGGCTGTGCATGCTCCCGGCAGCCGCCTGGAGCCTGTACTACGGCGAGCTTCGCGCGCTTTTGGCCTTCGCCGGCTCCATCGCCGTGTGCGAGGCCCTCGGCGGCGGCCTGTGGTGGCTGGGCCGTGACGCCCAGGGACGCATGTACTCCCGTGAGGCGCTGGCGATCGTGGGCGTCGGCTGGCTGGTCGCCGCGGCGCTGGGAGGTCTGCCCTACCTGTTCGGCGGCATGTTCGCAAGCCCCGTCGATGCCTACTTCGAGTCCATGTCCGGCTTCACCACCACCGGGGCCAGCGTGCTCGCCGACATCGAGTCCCAGTCACGGGGCCTGGTCTTCTGGCGCTCGTTCACCCACTGGCTTGGGGGCATGGGCATCATCGTGCTGTTCATCTCGATCCTCCCGTATCTCGGGGCCGGCGGCAAGCAGCTCTTCAAGAACGAGAGCCCGGGGCCCGACCCGCGGGGCCTGGCCCCGAAGATCCGCGACACCGCGTCGATCCTGTGGAAGATCTATGTGGGCCTGACCATCGCGCTGACGGTCATCCTGATGGTGCAGGGCATGTCGTTCTATGACAGCCTGTGCCACACGTTCGGCACCCTGGCCACCGGCGGCTTCTCCACCCGCAACGCCTCCATCGGCGCCTATCACAGCGTGGGCATCGAGATCACCATCATCGTTTTCATGATCGTGGCCGGCTCCAACTTCAGTCTGTTCTTCCTGATGTGGGGCCGCAACTGGAAGGCCCTCTTCAAGGATCCTGAGTGGCGTTCCTACATGCTGATCCTGACGGTCGCCACCGCCGCGATCACCTCCAACCTGTGGTTCGAAAGCGCGGTCGACGGCCTGGCCACGGGGCTGCGCAACGCCGCCTTCTCCGTCGCCTCCGTCATGACCACCACCGGCTTCGTGACTGCGGACTTCGATCAGTGGCCGCACTTCTCCAAGGCGGTCCTGATCCTGCTGATGTTCGTCGGCGGCTGCGCCGGCTCCACCGGCGGCGGTCTGAAGGTCATCCGCCTGATGATCCTCTGGAAGATCGCCTGGGCCCGGATTCGCAAGGCCTACGCCCCCCGCGCGGTGACCACGCTGCGCATCGGCGGTGAGGTGATCAACGCCGAGTTGCAGCACACGGTGCTGGTGTTCTTCCTGCTGTTTTTGTCCGCGTTCACGATGGGCACCCTCGTCATGACCGCCCTGGGCATGGATCTGATCTCCGCCCTCTCAGCGGTGGCCGCCACCCTCAACAACATCGGCCCTGGCATGGCCTCGGTCGGCCCCACCACCACCTACGCCGACCTTCCGGCCGTCGGCAAGGCCGTGCTGTCCCTGCTGATGGTCATCGGGCGCATCGAACTGTTCGCGGTTCTGGTGTTGTTCTCGCCGGGGTTCTGGCGAAAGGCCTGATTTTTCTTGATAACTATCAGCGGCGGCGGGGGGAGGGGGAGAACGAGCGCACGGTGCTGCGGCCTGAGCCACGTCCGGGGCGACCCGGGGCGGCGGCGTTCTTCGGACGGATCACGAAGGGCACCGCGGGTTCGAACCCAATGATGACCTCCTGGGGGATGTCGTGCTGGAGCAGTTTTTCGATGTCCAGCAGCATCCCGTGCTCCTCAATGGAAACCAGGGAGACGGCCAGGCCGGTCTTGCCGGCGCGGCCCGTGCGGCCGATGCGGTGTACGTAATCCTCAGGCACCTGCGGCAGCTCGTAGTTCACCACGCAGGGCAGCTGCTCGATGTCCAGGCCGCGGGAGGCCAGATCGGTGGCCACCAGGATCCGCGCGCGGCCGGTCTTGAAGTCCGACAGCGCCATGGTGCGGGCGCCCTGGCTCTTGTTGCCGTGGATCGCGGCCGCCGGCAGCCCGTCGCGGGTCAGTTGGTCGGCCAGGCGGTTGGCGCCGTGCTTGGTGCGCGCGAACACGAGCACCTGGCTCCACTCCTCGGAGCGGATCAGGTGCGACAGGGCGGCCCGCTTCTTGTCCCGGTCCACAGGATGCACGCGCTGGTTGACCAGGTCCGCGTCGAGGGTCTTGCGCTCGATGTCGATGCGCACCGGGCTGTTCATCATATCCTCGGCCAGGCGCCGGATCTCGTCAGGGAACGTGGCCGAGAACAAAAGGTTGCGGCGCAGCTTGGGCAGCAGGTTGATGATCCTGCGGATGTCCCGCACGAAGCCCATGTCGAGCATGCGGTCGCCCTCGTCGAGGACCAGGATCTCCACCGCGCTCAGGTCCACGGTCTTCTGTCCCGCGTGGTCGAGGAGGCGGCCGGGGGTGGCCACGAGCACATCGACGCCGCGGCGCAGTTGCTCGATCTGGGGGCCGATGCCGACGCCGCCGAACACCAGCCCGGTCGTCAGGGGCAGATGCCGCCCGTAGTCCTTGAAGCTCTCGGCCACCTGGGCCGCGAGCTCACGCGTGGGGGTGAGCACCAGGGCCCGCAGCCGGGGACGCCGGCCCAGGGGACGGTTCTCGCTGAGGATCTGGAGGATCGGAAGGGCAAACGCCGCGGTCTTGCCGGTGCCGGTCTGGGCGCCGGCCATGACGTCCTTGCCCGAGAGCACGATGGGGATGGTCTGGGACTGCACGGGGGTGGGCACGGTGTAGCCCTCTTCCGTGATGGCCTGCAGCAGTTCGGCACGCAGACCGAGGGATGAGAATGACATAGAAAAACTCCTTGAATTTTTGACTTAAACCCGTTCCGGCGGCTGCCGGCCCGGTTGTGAGTTCAGCCTGATTTGGGAATCATTTCGACGCATAAACGGAGGAATATGCAGAAGAACGACGGGCGCCAACCGGTCATCGCCCGTACAAAGACGGCGGAAACATAGCAGAAAAAAAACGGAAATGTGAAAAAATGTGAAAAAAATACCCGAATACTGACGAGCCAATACGAAAAATGTGTTTTTGACCTGGTGATTGAAAAAAATCCAGAAAAGTCATAAAAAATCTAGAGATTATTCAATTTTCCGTATTGAACAACCAACTGCGATTTGCTAATCTTTCTTGTTGCCGGGGGTAATTCCAATGCCAAAAGGACGTATTCTTCTTTTTGCTAGCTTTTTTTTCATTTTTTCCTGCGATACAAAAACGAAGGCCGTGTCATCCTGTGGTGATGGTTTTTTGGACCCCGACGAAGAGTGCGATCTCACCGTCGGCGAGAACACCTGCCGATCCCTTGGGCACTACAACTTAATCGGCCAACTGGCTTGCAATGCAGATTGTTCTTTTAACCGAACTGACTGCCTTGGGCGTTGCGGGGACCTTCTGATTGATGCGGACTTTGGCGAGGAATGTGACGGGGAGAACCTCAATGGCCAAAGTTGCCTAAGCCTCGGTTATGGTAGTGGCGATCTCGCCTGCAGTTCAGATTGTCGACTCATCTCAGACGACTGCAGCGGCGCATGTGGCAATGGTCTCTTGGAAGAAAATGAAGCTTGTGATGATCTTAACGATGATGATGGGGATGGATGCTCTGCCGCCTGTCAAATCGAGGATGGATGGAGGTGCAACCCCTCAGGTCCGAGCGTGTGTTCACCAGTCTGCCAGGATGGAATGGCGGTTGGTGTCGAAACCTGCGATATGCAGGACCTGAATGGTCATTCCTGTGAAGAATTGGGCTACCATGGGGGGGAATTATCATGTACCACGACGTGCGAGTTGAACATCGCCCCTTGTGTCAATGCAGGCAGGTGTGGCGATGCTATCGTGCAGATCGAATTTGAAGAATGTGAAGAAAACCAACTGAATGATCAAACATGCCAAACCATCGGCTACGGGGGAGGTACTCTCAACTGCAGCTCGGACTGCGGCCTGGATTCAACGCAATGCGCAGGAGGCTGCGCAGGAGCCATTCCCATCACCATTCCATACTCCATAATGGGTAACGACTTCGCTGCAGATTATCCTTATAATTTTTTCGTCTTCTCTGACCCGTCATGCGACACAGGCTACCCTGGAAGAGGTACGGATGTGGTATTTTCGGTGGATCTGGCCGCCAATGAAGGCATCATACTGATGTTGTACGGCGGGCTGGATGGACAATTGTTCATTCAGAGAGCCTGTGATCCCATCGGTGTTTGTGAAGAGGCTGTCAACGATTTTGAAACGGACGGTATGGAAGAGATTTTGTTTCGGGCGACTGAAACCGGCACCTTTTTCATCATTGTGAAAGCCTATGAACAAACGCCCACCTCCTCAAACTATATATTTTCAGTAGGACGCCTGGAGGTGCCGACCGAACTCAGTTGTGGCGACGGATTCGACAATGACCGCGATGGATTGTCTGACTGCGGCGACCCTGACTGTTTCGGCATCGTCGGAGCCTGCGAAAATGAAAGCTTTTGTTCCGATTTTCAAGACAATGATGGCGATTTGGCCCTCGATTGCTTCGATTCAGACTGCGCCGGAGTGGATCCCTGTGGCATGGAAAACACAGCAGCCCGTTGCATTGATGGACGGGATAATGATGCCGATGGAACCTCTGATTGTTCTGATTCAGATTGTGACACCTTCTCCTCCTGCATTCCGGGACAAACTTGCTTCACCCCGATTGCCATCACAAGTCTCCCGTTTAATCGCGCTGGCGACAATTTTCAATTGGAGTTCCCTGAAAATCGCACTTTCACCAACATAGTGAACGGCTGCACCACTGCGTTCGGTCCCGAGGCCGTCTTCTCCATTGATTTGCAGGCGGGCGAACGCATCATCCTGACCCAAGACGGTACGATGGATTCCGTCATACGGGTCCTGCCAGATTGCACCGACACAGGTCCCATCTGCCTTGAGAATGCGGACGATCCTGGGACCCTGTCTTTTACTGCGCCGAACGATGGGACATATTACTTGATACTAGAAAAATATGGCGCCAGTTTAACCCCGATTGATTATGATTTCACCGTAACCGCCTGGCCTTACACGGAAACCTCCTGTACCGATGGAATCGACAACGACCGCGATGGCAAAACGGACTGCAGTGATGAAGAATGTACGGCGAGTTGCTCTATCATTTTTAACGAGAATTTTAACAACTGGCCGCTGACCAACTGGACTATCTATGATGGCGGCACGGTCGGTCAAACCTGGTTCAATTCTGCCAATATGTCACCGCTGAAAACCCGCACCTTGAACGGTTCTACCGGCACATTCGCTGTGGTGGACTCTGACGCTGCCGGATTGGGTGTGACCTTCGATGATCAATTGGTTTCACCCAATTTCAATTGCAGCGGATATACCTCCGTTTACGTCTCTTTTCGGCACTATCGCCTCTTCACCTGGTTCTACGGAGTTGAGAACACCAACGCATCTTTGTATGTCACCTCAAACAACGGAGCCAATTGGAGCTACTTATCTGCTTACTTGGGACCAGAAAACGGCACGATTGAATATGTGGATATTTCTTCCTGGGCCGCAGGACAAGCCAATGTGAGGATACTTTTCCGGTATTCAGCTCCGTCAGTACTGGAAAATTACTGGTTAATTGATGACCTTATTATATATGGTCGCTAAATTTGCGCGTATTAATAAATTGTTTTTTCTGACTAGTTGGGGTCCGTAATCATGACATTTCGCATCCTCGGCGTTTTCTTGTCGATTTCAATCCTGCTTCTCTCCTGCAAAGGAAAGACGACCTCAGTCAACCCTTGTGGCGACGGATTTACGGATCCTGGAGAAGAATGTGATACGTTGGTTGGCGACGAGACGTGCGCCACACTGGGACACTATAACCTTGCCGGCACGCTCCGGTGCGATGAGAATTGCAGGTTTGACCGTACTGATTGCCAGGGTCGTTGCGGTGATTCCATGGTGGATTCTGGCAATGGCGAAGAGTGTGACCTTGATAATCTGAATGGAAACAGTTGCCAGGGCCTGGGGTTTGTCGGTGGCGTACTGGCCTGTGGCGCAGACTGCCGATATATCCTGGAGAACTGCAGCAGCGTCTGCGGCAATGGTTTGCTGGAAACAGGGGAAAACTGTGACGATGGCAACTTCCTTGATTTCGATGGCTGTTCGGCGGGCTGTGTGACGGAGGATGGATGGACCTGCACCAATACCGAACCAAGCACATGCTCTCCTATCTGCCAAGATGGAATTGCCGTCGACAGTGAGTCCTGCGACATGGAGGATCTGAGGGGACAAACCTGCGAAAATCTTGGCTATTATGGAGGCGAGCTAGCCTGCACAACTTCATGCCAGTTGGACGTCACTGCCTGTGAAGAAGTTGGCCGTTGCGGAGATAACATCCTGCAGGGTGCGTTTGAAGCATGCGAAGGGAGTCACCTGGATGGTCAAATCTGCCAAGATCTTGGCTTTGGCGGTGGCGTTCTCGGATGCACTTCAGACTGCCGGTTTGAAACCGCACAGTGCGCCGGAGGCTGTGCCGGCGCCATTCCTATCTCGGTTCCCTATTCCATCCAGGGAGACGACTTCACTGTTGATTTTCCCTTCAACACGTTCTTTTTTACAGATGCTTCCTGCAACACCGGGTTTCCCGGCCGAGGAGTTGAAATGATCCTGGCCGTGGATCTGGTCGCCGATGAGACAATCTTCGTCATCCAGGGTGGAGGACTGGACGCGCAATTGTTCATTCAGAGCACATGCGACGAGAACGGCGTCTGTGCCGAAGCGGTCAACGATTTCGGAGCAGGCGGGTCTGAAATGATACTGTTTTCAGCCTCATTGACAGGCACCTATTTCATCATCGTGAAGGCCTACGAAGCCAGTCCCGCCTTATCCCCGTACACCCTGCACGTCGGCCACCTCGAGACGCCGGCTGAATTGACATGTGACGACACCTTGGACAATGACTTCGATGGACTTGCGGACTGCGCCGACCCGGACTGTTTCGGCTTGGCCGGGGTGTGCAACGTGGAATCCGACTGCGGTGACTTTCAGGATAATGACAATGATTCGTTTACGGACTGTTTCGATTCCGATTGTACCGGTGTTGCCCCCTGTGGCAATGAAAACACCGTGGACCGCTGCACCGATGGACTCGACAACGATGCCGACGGCAGCATTGATTGTTCCGACCCCAATTGCTCAGGCTTTTTAGTGTGCGAACCCGGCCAGAGCTGCCACAGCCCACTGCAGATCACGAGCTTCCCGTTTCAGTTGTCCGGAGCCGACTTCCGAAATGATTTTTCGGATAATTTTGATTTTGATATTGCCGCAAACGGATGCACGTGGGGCAGTGGTGCAGAATTCGTTTTCTCCGTTGATCTGCAATCAGGTGAACGGATTTTAATGCAGGAAACAGGTTCCATGGATGCATGCATCCGTGTGTTAGAGGTATGCGATGGCCTGAATCCGACTTGTCTCGCAAGCCGAAGCGAGTGTTCCAATCTTGGTTTCACCGCGCCGACCGATGGTACATATTACTTGGTGTTGGAGGCGGCTTCTTCAACACCGTATAGTAATGAATATGGGTACACTTTCACAGTTTCCCGGATTGACAGTATTGAAACCGCCTGCAGCGATAGCCTGGACAATGATTTTGACGGCGCCACTGACTGTGGTGACCCCGACTGCTTCAGCGCCGATTGTGAGCTTGGTGAAAGTTGTGCCAATCCATACGTCGTGACGACGTTCCCATTCAATATCAATGGATCCAATTTTTTCGTTGATTATACCAATAATCATGATTTTATTTGGGACCTGAGCAATTGCGGGTCTTCTACAGGACAACCAGACGCTGTTTTTGCAATCAACCTTTTGGCCGGCGAAAGGATCCTTCTGGAGGAGACCGGTACTATTGAATACATGATTCGTGTCACCCAGACCTGTGGTCAACCCAATCCAAACTGCCTGCTATCTGAAATATATTTCGACTTTTCCCCGAGCATGTTCTTTACCGCTCCTGTAGATGGCACCTTCTTTATCACTTTGGAATCTTTATACACTTCCTCCACTTTTTCGGATTACAACTTCACGATTTACCGGCTCGATGACACGGAGACTTCCTGCATTGATGAGTTCGATAATGACCATGACGGCATGCTTGATTGCGCCGATGACGACTGCTCGGGACGGACGCCCTGTGGCCCTGAGAACTCCGATTCATACTGCTCTGATTTTCTGGACAACGACGGCGATGGACTGAAGGACTGCGCCGATCCGGAGTGCTATGGTCGCATGAACTGTCCCGCAGTTATCTACTCCCAGAACTTTGATGTCTGGCCGCTGACGGGATGGACCATCATCGATGGTGGAACGCCTTTTTATACTTGGTTTAATTCTGCAAACATGGCATCCACTAAAATTCGTACTCTGAATGGTTCCTCGGGGACCTTCGCCGTCGTTGATGATTCCGCGGCACCAGGTGGTTCGACATTTCTGGACGACCTGATCTCGCCTGCCGTTAATTGTTCTGGATATACTTTGGTTGTGCTCGCATTCACTCACTATTTTAAGAGTTTTCTGGACGATACAACTCAAGTCGACATCTCTACGGACGGTGGAACCTCCTGGCAGAATGTTATCTCTTATTCCAGTGACACGTCAAATAGTGTCTCTGAATATCTCGATGTCTCTTCCACCGCGGCCGGCCGACCCGACGTCAGAATCCGTTTCAGATACACCAGCAGCATTGGGAATTACTGGTTGATCGATAACTTCAATATTCTGGCCAACTAGCCTGCCTTCGTTTCTGGCAGCGCACCGTTGTTGTCTCTTTTTCTGGAGAGTGGCACCATGGAATTACATTCTAAATTTTTATTGTGCATAGCCTATTCCTTTGCCCTCTTTTCGTGTGACCCCCAGACCAAAGCAGTGGATTCCTGCGGTGATGGATTCGTGGATCCCGGCGAAGAGTGCGACACCACTGTCAACGGAGCGACCTGCGAAACCCTGGGCCATTACAATACGCAGGGCATATTGACCTGTAACGATAATTGCAAGTTGGACCGCACAGACTGCCAGGGCCGCTGCGGGGACAACCTCGTGGACAAAGACTATGGCGAGGAATGCGACGGCGACAACCTGGATGGCATGAGTTGTCAGAGCCTCGGATTCCTCAGTGGTCTGTTGACCTGTAGCCCGGACTGCCGTTACAACGTGGAACAATGCAGTCGAATCTGCGGAAACGGGCTTCTGGAGGTTGGTGAAGCCTGCGATGACGGCAACTCGGATGATCATGATGGCTGCTCGGCGCTCTGCATTTCCGAAGATGGCTGGGAGTGCACAAGCGACGAACCGAGTCGCTGCCTTCCCGTTTGCCAGGATGGCGTTGCGCTGGGCGATGAACCCTGTGATGGGATAGATCTGAAGGGACAGTCCTGCGAGAGTCTCGGATATTACGGAGGAGACCTTGCCTGCACCAACTTGTGCCGGCTGAATATGACCTCCTGTGCACAAGCAGGCAGATGTGGCGACGCGCTCCTGCAGAACTCATACGAGTCATGCGAAGGAGACAACCTGAATACGCAGACCTGCCTGAGCCTTGGCTTTGGAGGTGGAATCCTCTCATGCGATTTGAACTGCCAATTTGAAACCGCAGCTTGTGCAGGTGGCTGTGCCGGTGCAACGTCCATTACGGTTCCATTTGCAATATCTGGTAGCAATTTCACGACTGATTTTCCGTTCAATACGCTGGAATTTTCGGACGCCACCTGCAATACCGGTTTTCCTGGCCGAGGTGTAGAAGGAGTCTTCTCCCTGCATATGGATGCCCAGGAGACCATCATCGTCGGCCAGAATGGTGGGCTCGATGGAATCCTGATCATCCAGGCCGATTGTGGTGAATCTGGCCTCTGCCTGGAAGCCGTCAATCAATCCGGCATCAATGGAGAGGAATGGATCGAATTCCAGGCACCCTCGGACGGAACCTATTTCATTATCCTCAAGGCCTATTCGGCCACACCCAATCCGACGGATTACAATTTTTTCGTATTTCACCTTGAGGATCCCCTTGAGCAAACCTGTGATGACGAAATGGACAACGACCAGGACGGTCTTGTGGATTGTTCCGATCCGGATTGCTTTGGCACACCTTCCATCTGCGACACAGAGACCAACTGCGGTGACCATCAGGACAATGATGGAGACGGGGCCATCGATTGCTTTGATTCCGAATGTTCTGGAGTAACCCCATGCGGCTACGAAAACTCGGTTGACCGTTGCGTCGATGGATTGGACAACGATGCTGACGGCCTGACCGACTGCGACGACCCCAATTGCAGCAGTTTTCCTTTGTGCATACCAGGACAGAGTTGCTTCAGCCCGATTCCAATCACGAGTTTTCCCTACAACGTTTCTGGATTGGATTACCGGAATGATTTTTCGAATAATTATAATTTTGGCAATCCACCATTAGGCTGCAGTGGGGCCGAAGGCGCCGAACTCATTTTCACAATCATCTTGCAGGCCGGAGAACGAATCTTGCTGGATTATTCCGGGGCGCTGTACGTCGTCAAAAGAATTATGGAAGTCTGCTCGGACACAAACCCGGTTTGCCTCATAAGCAATGATCAATCCAATGTTGTTTTTACCGCACCTCGAGATGGCACCTTTTTTATTATTCTAGAAGCACTTTACTCTGGCTATAACAATGGATCTATCCAGTATGATTTCACAATATCCAAGGTCGATGCCACGGAAACCTCCTGTATTGACGGAACCGACAACGATGGCGACCAGGCTGTCGACTGTGACGACTCTGATTGTTTCGGGGCCGCAGGCAGTTGCATCAGCGAGACCAACTGCGCTGACGGTTCCGACAATGACGATGACAACCTGGTCGATTGTGATGACACGATCGATTGCAGCACATTTGTCTCCTGCATCAGCGACGGAGCCTGCAATGACTCAATCTCGGTGAGCTCCTTCCCTTTCACAATCAGTGGCACTAATTTTGTAACGGATTATCCGAACAATCACAATTTCTCCAGTGTTTCCTGTAAATACAGCAGTGGGTCCGAGGTCACTTTCTCCGTGAATCTTCAATTCGGCCAGCGCCTGAAAATGGAGCAAAGTGGCATTATACGCACCGTGACCAGAGTCATGCGTGTCTGCACTGCCACGAGCCCTTACTGTCAATACTCTGACGATGACCCCTACAACAATGTTCCCTTTTTCACGGTTCCAGCCGATGGCGTATATTTCGTCAACCTGGAAGCAGTAGAGTCCAATCCAACCCTCAAAGCCTACAATTTTACTATGTCTTTGTTTGATGGGACCGAAACCTCGTGCACCGATGGCATCGACAATGATGGCAACGATTCTATCGACTGTGCCGATCCCGTCTGTTTCGAGCACCCGACCTGTCCCGACATCTTATATTCTGAGAATTTCAACACTTGGCCTCCTGTCGGATGGACGATTCTGGATGGGGGGGCTCCAGGCTTCACCTGGTTCAACTCCGAAAATATGACATCGATTGACTATCGAATACTTGATGGCTCCACAGGAAATTTCGCATTGGTTGACTCCAATGCAGTCGGCACTGCGATTCTATTCGACGAACAACTCATTTCTCCCTGTTTTGACTTTTCTGGACATTCCGCAGTATTTATAGCATTTCGCAATTATTATTTTGATGGTTCTTCTTCCCAGTCCGGAACCGTCGACGTAACCACGAACGACGGGCTTTCCTGGACCACTCTGATAACATATGACACTCCGTACAGTCGCTACCTTGTCAATGGAGCATTCGCCTACTTGAACATCTCCCCGCAAGCCGCAGGGCAATCCAATGTAAAAATCAGATTCCATTATTTGGATTCTAATTATGGCGCATTCTGGCTGATTGACGATTTTATTATCATGGCAGATTGATATGAATCAGATATACTACTGAGCCCCGATTGAGTTTATGTAGCTCTGTGGAAAGCTTCACTCGACGAGGTCGCAGCGGATCGGGCCCACCGTGTGGTCGTTGTTTCCGGCGTCGCACTCCTCGAGGACGGCGCCCTCGTTGACCACGACGGAGAAGGTCATGTCCACGCCGGACTCGGCGCCCTCGTAAACATAGGTGAGGCGTTCCCAGCCGCCGGGCAGCACCAGCGTGGTGGTGGACAGGGAGCCGAGGTAGGCCACCGGCGTGACATCGGTGCGGTAGAAGTGCACGTTCACGCCCGGCGCGGCGGCGGCCGAACCCTCGTTGCGCACCACCGCCGACAGCCGCACGATGGACGGACACAGGGCCGCCGCGGTCAGGTCGACCTGCAGGTCCGGCACCGGGAAGAGCGCGCCGCCCTGCACGTTCTGCCGATAGTTGTTGTACAGCAGCCAGTTGGTGTCCTCGACGGCCGGAACGTTCCAAAGCCCGTTGGCGTACTCGATGTTGGTGACGTGATAGTCAAACTGGTTCCAGATCGGACGCGTGCGCACCCAGCGGTCGTAGGAGTCGCCGTAGACGCGCACGCCCACGGTGCCGCCGGCCTGCTGGCAGATGCCCGCGGCGTCGCACTGCAGGTCCCCGGCGCAGGTGCCGCCAATGCCGCCGGTACAGGGTCCCTGCGGCACGCAGTCGGTCAACTGGCACAGTCCGTCGATGGGCACGCCGGCGTTCTTCCAGTGCAGGCGGCACTGCAGGCCCGCCACGGCGTACTTGTTCGACACGATGATCATCTCCGAGTTCCCGTCGCCGTCGACGTCGGCCACCAGCGGGTACTCCGCGAGGGTGCCCGAGGAGCCCGGGATCATGGGCGACACCAGCTCGGCCCCCGTGGTGCCGTCGTAGATGTGGAAGAAGCACTCGTCGTTGTAGAGCACCTCGGCCCGGCCGTCGCCCTGGAAGTCGAACACCGAGGAGCCCGTCATCGACGAACTCAGGTCCTGGGTCAGGGTGGTCCAGAGGATCAGGTCCGTGCGGGCCGAGGCGCAGACGCCCCCCGAGCGCAGCGGCGGATCGTAGCAGTCCGGGTCATACACGACGTATTCGGCCCGACCCGCGGACGAGATCTCCAGGAGGCCGTCGCCGTCGAAGTCGGCCAGGGTGGGCGCCCCGCCGTTGCCGGTCCCGGGGATGGGAATGGTCGCGTCCACGAGGGTGCCACCCGGACCGATCAGCAGCGTGCCGGTCAGACCGTCGACCAGATAGAAGTTGTTGTACACGTACGCGATCTCGGGGCCGGGGAGGTCCGGCAGGATGTCCGCGACCGCGGAGAAGCCCGAGGAGAGGCCGTGGGCGTTGGTCCAGAAGGTCGTGCCGCCGGGCACCAGGGGATCGACCGTGTAGGCGCGCGATCCGTCGAAGATCTCCGGCTTGCCGTCCTGGTTCAGATCGGCGATCTGCACCGACTTGCCGCAGCCGGCCTGGTTCACGAAGTCCAGGGCGGGATCGGCGATGTTGTGCCCGTTGAGGGCGTGGCAGCCCAGCACGATGTCGGGCATGCCGTCATGATCGAGGTCGGCGATCCCGGGCCCGCCATAGATGTGCTTGTAGGAGGCGCCGGACAGCCTCAGGCCGCTGCAGGCGGGATAATTGGTCGTGTCGCACACTTCGCCGATGCCATCGTTGTCGGCGATGCGCACGCCGCCGCCCTGCACGTTGTAGACGATCTCGAGCCCGGGATCGTCGTCGAAGTTCGCCAGCGCGACCGCGGCGCCGCCGAAGGGCTTGGGTGCGGTCGGATCCGCGTCCGACGGGATCGTGAACAGGATGCGGCCGCCGCCGGCTCCGTCCCCTTCGCCGGAGAGGACCACGATGACCGAGTCGGTCGTGTACAGGTTCAGATGGAACAGCACGACCACGATGTCCGGAATGCCGTCCCCGTCGACGTCACCCACGACCGGAGCGGCCATGCTGTCGGTGTAGGTCTGGCCCAGGACGGTGGTGCCGCGCCAGTACCATTCGAGGGTCGGCTCGATGGCGGTGAAGGTGGCCTCACCCTCGCACAGCGGGCCCGCCGGAAGCCGCAGGCACTTGCCGATGGCCGGCTCGCAGTAGTAGCTCTCGTCGGGGCAGTCGAAGTGGTTGTCGCAGTCCCCGGCGGGCACCGCGCACTGGTCATGCAGGCACAGCGTCCCCGCCGGACAGCAGACGTTGAGGTTGGCGCCGCACAGGGATTCGCCGTCGGCGCAGTCGGCCGCGCAGTCCACGCCGTCGAGGCAGATCTGGCCGCTGCCGCAACAGGTGAACAGGTTCTCTCCGCAGCGGGTGGACGGACAGATCGGCAGGCACGCCATGTGGTTGACGCACTCCTGGTTGTCCCCGCAGCACTGGATTCCGCAGCGGTGCTCCTCTGCGCAGCCCGCGTCGGCATCGGCGTCGGCGTCGGCGTCGGGGACATCGGCGTCGGAGCCGCCGTCGGGATGGAAACGGACGCCGGCCTCGCCGGTGCAGGATGCCACGAAAAAGCAAGCCAAAAGCGACAACAGGATCACGACCGATTTTCTTATCTTCATGGCACCACTCCCGATGAACCTCGCAGGCACGGCTCCGGACCCGCCGGTTCCATCCAGTGATTGTGATGGAAAACTGTCCGTGAAACAAGGCATTTTCGCGTCATGGTCCATGACAAATATATACTTTCTTCTGGCTGTGTCATCTGGTACCCTCATTGATGTCGAATCCAGCCTCAGGAGTCTCCCCATGTCCATAAGATCCCGATCTTTCAACCATCATCTTTCTTCCGCCGGCCGTCTTGTGATTTTGATCAGCCTGCTGATCGGAATGGGAATGCTCACGACCGGCTGCGACGACAGCAGCATCTCCAACCAGGTCGTCTGCGGTGACAGTCTCCTTGACGACGCTGAGGCCTGCGACGACGGCAACACCAACCCCGGCGACGGCTGCTCCGACACCTGCGTAGTCGAGAGCGGATGGAACTGCACCGGCACGCCAAGCACCTGCGCCACCTCCTGCGGGGACGGCGTCGTCGCCGGCGCAGAGATCTGCGATGACGGCAACCGCAGCCCCAACGACGGCTGCTCCGGGCTCTGCACGGTCGAGAGCGGCTGGTCCTGCGCGGGCTCCCCCTCGGTCTGCGCCAACACCTGCGGCGACGGCACCCTCGTCGGCGCCGAGACCTGCGACGACGGCAACGTGGAGACCGGCGACGGCTGCTCGGACACCTGCTTCATCGAGAACGGCTGGAACTGCGGAGGCACGCCAAGCACCTGCGTGACGATCTGCCGCGACGGCCTCGTCGCCGGAAATGAAGGCTGCGACGACGGCAACAACGTTCCGGGCGACGGCTGCTCCGTGTCCTGCACCGTCGAGAACGGCTGGAGCTGCGACGGCTCCCCGTCGATCTGCGTCGGCAACTGCGGCGACGCCCGCATCGTGGGCACCGAGACCTGCGACGACGGCAACACCGACCCTAACGACGGCTGCTCCCCGATCTGCGCGATCGAGGCCGGATGGAACTGCACCGGCACCCCGAGCCTTTGCACCAGCACCTGCGGCGACTTCCTGCCGGTGGGCACCGAGGGCTGCGACGACGGCAACACGGATCCCGGCGACGGCTGCGACGCCGACTGCGCGGTCGAGACCGGGTGGTTCTGTTCCGGAACCCCCAGCGGCTGCGCCCCGGTCTGCGGCGACGGTCTGCGCCTGGGCAACGAGCAGGAGTCCACACGCTGCGACGACGGCGACCTGGACCCCGGCGACGGCTGTGATGCCACCTGCACGCTCGAGATCGGCTGGACCTGCGGCGGTGAACCCTATTCCTGCATTGCGATCTGCGGCGACGGCCTGGTCCTGGGCGCCGAGTCCTGCGATGACGGCAACGCAGGCAACAACGACGGCTGCGACACCTTCTGCTCGATCGAGACCGGTTGGACCTGCACCGGGGAGCCCAGTGAGTGCGACACCATCTGCGGTGATGGCCTGATTCAGGGCTTCGAGCAGTGCGACGACCTCAACACCGACCCCAACGACGGCTGCTCAGCCTCCTGCACGATCGAGCCAGGCTGGGGTTGTCAGTTCATACCCGTCAATACCTGTTATCCCGTCTGCGGAGACGGCCTGATCCTCGGCTCGGAGGGTTGTGATGACCTCAACACCAACCCCAACGACGGCTGCTCGGCCACCTGCCAGCGCGAGACCGGCTGGACCTGCACGAACCAGCCCAGTTTATGCGAAACCGTCTGCGGAGATGGCCTGATCCTCGGCGCCGAGACCTGCGACGACGGAAACACGATGCCGGGCGACGGCTGCGACGCTCTCTGCAGCGCCGAGTGCAGCAACCCCGGAGGCGGGACCCTGCTCGCTGAGAACGGTACCGCCATGGGCGTGGACTATTGCTACGAGGCCGCCGACAGCGTCGACACCCGGGCCCGCAAGGCCTGCGAGAGCCACTTCGGCATCGGCGCCTGCTGCATCATCCCGGATGGCTACAGCGGCCTGCAATGGGGCGAATGCGGCATGGGTGGCTCGGACGACACGATCCATTGGCACCCCGACAACCACCCTGAAGGCCACTGTGATCCGAACTACGTCGTCGGCGACGTGGTGTCCCCCGGCTGGTGCGGCATCATCCTCGGGAACTTCCTCGACTGACGACCTCCGACCGTTCTCCTTTGAACCCCGCCATCCCCTATTCCGTGAAATTTTTCCCTTGAACCACGCGTGCTTGTGTTTTATGACCGATTCCTGGCCATTGAGGACTGCTTGGCCATCAAGGATGGCTTGACCACCGATGGCGATTCCCAGGAGGTGTCGGGTGCACGAACGGAAAATACTCTTTGAAACACGTTATGAACTGCGGGATCTCGACCGGGGCTACGCCAACCGCGCGCTTCGGGTGGACGTCTCGGCCAGGACCGTCACCGAGGTCCCCGTCGATGACCGGATGAAGCAACTCTGGACCGGCGGCAAGGGCTTCGATCTGTGGCTGACCTTCCGCGAGATCAACAAAAACACGAAGTGGGACAGCCCAGAGAACCCCATCTGCTTCTCGGCCGGTCCCCTGGGCGGCACGACCTCGTTTCCCGGCGCCGGCAAGACCATCGTGACCGCGGTGTCCCCCATGACGCAGTCGATGATGGACTGCAACGTGGGCGGCTACTTCGGCCCGTTTTTAAAGTTCGCGGGCTTCGACGCGATGATGCTCACGGGCATCTCCGATACTGAGTGCATCATCGTCATCGACTCCGTCGAGGGCCTCGTGCGTGTGTACGACGCCACCGACGACGCGGTGGACTCCCACATCCTGGCCGAGGAACTGACCGGGCAGTTCGCCCGCAACGAGATCGAGAAGCGCAACATCGCGGTCGTCTCCGCGGGCACGGCGGCCAACTTCGTGCGCATGGGCATGCTCAACTTCTCGTTCTATGACTGGCGACGCGGCGTCTGCCGCTTCAAGCAGGCCGCGCGCGGAGGCATCGGCACGGTGTTCCGCCACAAGAAGATCAAGGCGCTGGTGCTGCGCAGCCGCTCCATGACGCCCGCCTGGCGCGTGGAAGAGAACCTCGTCGCCGCCCGCATCACGCCCAAGAAGCTCACCCGCATGGAGTGCCCCACCGTGCGCGAGGAGCTCGACCGCATCATCGACCGCTGGCACGCCGATCCCGAGTACGTCATTGAGATGATGCAGGACATCCAGGAGCGCTTCCGCCACATCCCGAAGGTGGCCCTCGACCAGATCCAGCACCGCACCCGCACACCGCTGGCCCACCTCTACCACATCGCGACGTTCTACAAGTCCTTCAGCCTCGAGCCCCGCGGAGAGACCATCGTCCAGGTCTGCATGGGCACCGCCTGCCACGTCAAAGGCGCGGCGAACATCCTGGACTCGTTCGAGCGCGTGCTGGGCATCCCCACCGGGGGCACCACCGCCGACGGGAAGTACAGCCTCGAGGCCGTCGCCTGCCTGGGTGCCTGCTCCATCGCGCCGGTGGTGCGCATCGGCGAGGAGATCATGGGAAACGTGGAGAGCCGCCAGGTCGAGAAGTTGCTGAAACAATACGCTGCTCCGGGCGCCGCGGCCCCCGCGGGCTGCTCCGAGGAGGAGGTGGATCATGACTAATCCGATCTCCATGAACCAGCTCGAGACCATCTCTGCGGGCGTGCACGCCGAACAGGCGAAGTACCGCGGCATGCTCATGGTGTGCAACGGCACCGGCTGCGTGGCCGCCAAGGGCTTCGAGATCAAGAAGATCCTGAATGACAAGCTCGCCGAGCACGGCCTGCAGGATCAATGGCTGGTGGTGGGCACCGGCTGCAACGGCTTCTGCGCGGTGGGGCCCATCGTCGTGGTGCAGCCCGAGGGCATCTTCTACCAGAAACTGAAGGAGAAGGACGTCGAGACCCTGGTGACCGAGCACCTCGTCGGCGGAAAGCCCGTCGAGAAGTTGATGCACAAGAACCCGGTGACCGGCGCGATCAACCCGAAGATGGAGGACATCTCGTTCTTCACCAAGCAGCAGCTCGTGGCCCTGCGCAACAAGGGGCTCATCGATCCCGAGAACCTCGACCACTACATCGCCCGCGGCGGCTACACCTCCCTGCGGCGCGTGCTCACCGAGAACAGACCCGAGGACGTCATCGCCGAGATCACCCGCTCGGGCCTGCGCGGCCGTGGCGGCGGCGGCTTCCCGGCCGGCGTGAAGTGGGCCTCCGGCAGGAAGGCCATGGAGAAGCGCGGCTGCGAGATCTACGTCGTGTGCAACGCCGACGAGGGTGATCCGGGCGCGTTCATGGACCGCTCGATCATCGAGTCGGATCCCTACGCTGTCATCGAGGGAATGACCATCGGCGCCTTTGCGGTGGGCGCCTCCGAGGGCTTCATCTACATCCGCAAGGAGTATCCGCTGGCGCTGGTGCGGCTCAACAAGGCCCTCGAAGCGGCCCGGGCCGCCGGGCTGCTGG
>JAHITJ010000106.1 GCA_018817795.1 Myxococcota bacterium
CGAAATCGAAATCGGTACCGATGGTTTTTGGATATGCTGCAGGTTGAAATATCAAGTCATCGCCAACTTCGCCGTACATTGCTTAAGTGGTCACGCATGTTCGCTGGATTCATTAGAACCGATTACATCGAAAAAATGTTGCTGTAAAAGAAAATTGAATCGATTTCGATTTCGATTTCGACTTGGCACGTCGGCACCCGAAGCTTCCAGGCGGATCAGCCTTTGAGCCCCTTGTCCAGAAAAATGAGAACCCGATCCCCCTGCCTTCCCGGATCTCCGGGGTTGTACTGGTCGCCGGTTCTGGTATAGTGCCCCTGTCCGTAACTTGTTTTGCAACCCCAAGGAGCTGATTATGAACTACGTCAAATTGTCCGCCGGTCTCGTCTTCGTTTTCCTTTGTTCGATCCTGCTGTCCTCCTGCATCTGGACAGGTCCCCGCTCGCGCCGCTGCTACAAGAACGCCCGCGGCCAGACGGTCTGCTCGGCCGTCCGCCACGACAACGGCCGCCACAAGGGTCACTACAAGGGCCGCCGCCGCTAGTCGAGCTGGTCGTCCCCCCCTCCCCTTCTTCCCCATCTTCTTTATCAATAATCTTTTTCAATAATCTTCAAAGTTCCGCGTGTTCCGCGTGTTCCGCGTGTTCCGCGTGTTCCGTGGTAAAAAATCTTCTCCTTTTCCCCCTCTTCTTTTCTTTTTCTTTCTTCTTCTTCTTTTCCGCGGTTCAGTTTTCCTCGTCGGATTTGCGGTCGGCCTTGGTCAGTTCGATCACGGGCGCGTCTTCCTCGCGTCTGCGGCGCAGGCTGCGCGACACGCGAACGGCGAACACGGCCCAGAGCAGCAGGGAGAGCACGCCTACGGCCAGCGCTGCTGCCGCCAGGTTGCGGGCGAAGGCGTCCTGTCCGGTCGTGGTCACCTGGGGAGGTGGGATCAGTCCAGTGACGGCGTCCCGGGGCGGATCTCCCGGCCCGACGCCCGCATTATTGGGGCCCATCTCGGCGCCCACACCCATCTCGGTGGCACCCTCGGCGGCCATGGACGGCCCCGGCTGCGGCTTCCCGGCCATCGCGGGCGGGTCCGCGCCGGCGTCGCCTTCGGAGTACGCCCCCAGCTGGCACTGGTATTCCTTGGCCGCGGGAATGCCGACATGGTGGAACAACAGCGTGCGGGGCGTCACGAAGTCGGTCGGGCAGAAGAACAGATCGACCTTGAACAGGTTCACGAGGTTGTTGAACGGCTTGGGCGAGCCCTGCCCGTCCCGCTTCTGGTGGAAATAGCCCGTGAGGCCGGGGTTCTCCAGGCGCCGAAACTCGAACCGGCCGCGGCTCTCCTCAGGGAACTTGATGCGCACGCGCACCGGCACGCCGCAGTCCGGCAGGGGTTGCAGGTCGCTCTTCTCACCCCAGCGGCAGGAAAACTCGGGTTCGGCCGTCACCAGCGAAATCAAAAGAAGAAAGATGGTCATTTCAACTCCGTATTGCCGGCCGGCGGAGTGACCCCGGGCGGCAAGGTGTTCCCGGGCGACCTCGCGGGAGGACCGTCCGTGGCCGGCGCGGCCTCATTTTTTGGGGGCGCGAACTTCGGCCGGCCGGTGTCATGCAGGTAGTCCATGATCAGGTTCGACAGCACGTGCACGCCGACGACGACGGTCTCCTCGTCGGGCGAGAAGCTCCCCTCGCCGCGACGCCCGCCGTCGCGCGACGAACGCCCGCAGCCGAGCAGGAGCATGGCCGTCGCCAAGTGCTTCTGGTACATCGAGAAGTCCCCGGGCTCGGAGAGGGGATCGCCGGGCATCACGCCGCGACGTCCGAGGCTGCGCACGAGCGTCGGCAGGGCCCACATCAGCACCGCGGTGTTGCCGACCTGGTGCTGGGGCCCCTTCTCGAAGGAGGTGTTCACCGAGGTGCCGGCGATCTTGGCCGCGCCGTCGGCCACGCGGGAGATCAACTGCTGCATGCGGTTCATGTCCGTGGGCACCAGCCACCGGAAGGTCCCCATCACGGTCGCGCCGGCGGCCACCGTGTGGTCCGCGTCGCCGCCCTCGATGCGCCCGATGTTGAGCACGACCTGACGGTTCGGCCCGAAGTGCCGCGAGGGCAGCAGCAGCAGCTCCTGCACCAGGTGGGCGGCCACCGCGATGGGGTCCACGCACTTCCACGGCACGGTGCCCGAGCAGATGCGGTTCTGGGTCCCCTGGATCACGACCTTGAACCGCGTCAACCCCCCGGAGACCGCGCCCGTGGGCACGCCCACGCGTCCCACCGGCAGCCCCGGATCCACCGGCATCTGGAACAGCACCTCGACGCCCAGCCGCGACAGGACGCCCGAAGCCAGCACGTCCTGGGCACCGGGGCCCTCGCCCGCCTGCAGCCTCGTGGAGCCAGGCTGGAAGATGAACACCACGCGGCCGGGCACGTTCTCCTTCATGGAGACCAGCAGCTTGGCGGTCCCCACGGCCACGGCCATCTCCACGTCGTGGCCGTGCGCATGGCTCACGGAGACCTTGCGGCCGTCCCAGTAGCCCTCGGCCCGCGAAGCGTAGGGCAGCCGGGTGGTCTCGCCCACCGGCGCGCCGTCCATGCCCACCACGACGCCCACCGTCGGGCCCGGGCCGCCTTCGAGCACGGCGGCGAAGCCCGTGAGCCCCACGGGCCCCACCAGCTTGTACCCCAGTGGCTCCAACTGCTGGGCCAGGGACCGCGACGTGTTCACCTCGCGGTGGGACAGTTCCGGCACCATGTGCAGGTTGCGGCGCAGCGCGATGAACTCGTCACCGGAGGTCTCGATCTGCTTCCACATCTTCTTCGAGAAGCGGCTGTCGCGGGGCCGCATGTACTCGGGAAGGCCCTCGTTTTCCTCGGGCGGCGCCGTCTCCAGGGGCGGCACGAAGGGCGCCTCCTCCACGACCGGCTCGGCCTCGGGCTTGGCCTCGCGACGCACCGGACGGGCGTACGGGTCCGGCGGCGTCTCGCACGCGAGGTTGCACAGAAACATTGAAAGACAAGCGACGACCAGCGTTTTCATCACCGCAACTGCTAACACACTTGGAGCTTTTTGGAAATCCCCGGAAAGGTGGCCGGGGTCAGCTCGTAGAAAGAAGGGTTCGAGACGGTCATTTCAGACCGTGACCCGATGAAAAACGAAAGAAATTCGGAGGTATATCATGAAAAAGTCCCTTCTCTGCGCCCTGTTCACCCTGATCCTGGCCGGCGCCTCCCTGTCCGGGGGCTGCTCCCCGAAGGAGTCCAAGCCGGTCGTCGACGAACATGACCGCTCCCAGCGCGTCCTGGCCGGGGATCGCGACTACCAGATGCAGGCCCTGCCCGACCCGAACCCCGATGTCATGGGCAGTGACATGCAGCAGCCGGTGGTGCGCGGCGCCGATCCGGTGCCGGGCATGGAGCTGCCCAAGGTCGAACCCATGCCGCCGGTAAAAATTCCCGAGGGCACCGTGCCCAAGGACGCGCGGGGCGTCAAGGATGAGCTGGAGACCAAGAACAAAGTCTACAGCATCACCGTCGAGGGGTCCATGGGTCTCTCCGGCATCGGCATCGGCGGCGGCGGCGGCTACGGCGGCATCACCATGGTCAGCCGCGGCGCCGTGGGCGGCCGGGCCTACGGGATGGCGGCGAGCCCGGGCCCGCGCCGGATGATCGGTTCCGGCATGGCGCCCCCCAGGAGCGACTTCGACGCCAAGCGCGACAACGAGAACTTCAACACCGAGAGCTACGCCGGCATCACCGAGAACGCCTTCCTGCGCGTGGGTTCCTCGCCGCTGTCGACCTTCTCCATCGACGTCGACACCGCCTCGTACGCCAACATGCGCCGCATGATCCTGGGCGGCAGCAAGCCCCTGGCCGACGCGATCCGCATCGAGGAGCTGGTCAACTACTTCACCTACGGCTACAAGGGCCCCGACACGGCCGCCCAGCCGTTCGCCGTGCACACCGAGGTCACCTCGGCCCCCTGGGCGCCCAACCACCTGCTGGCCCGCATCGGCATCCAGGGCCGCACCCTGGAGATCGCCGAGCGCAAGGCCTCCAACCTGGTGTTCCTCCTCGACGTCTCGGGCTCCATGAGCTCGTGGAACAAGCTCCCCATGCTGTCCCGCGCCCTGCGAATGCTCGTCGAGAAGCTCGACACCACCGACCGAGTGGCCATCGTGGTCTATGCCGGCGCCGAGGGCGTGGCGCTCCCGTCGACCTCGTGCAAGAACAAGATCGCCATCCTCAACGTCCTTGACCAACTGCAGTCCGGCGGCAGCACCAACGCCGGCGCCGGCATCCAGCTGGCCTACAAGATCGCCCTGGAGAACTTCATCCCCGGCGGCGTCAACCGGGTGATCCTGGCCACCGACGGCGACTTCAACGTGGGCCTCACCTCCGAGGGCGAGCTCCTCAAGGTCGTCGAAGGCTTCGCCAAGAAGAACGTCTTTCTGACCATCCTGGGCTTCGGCATGGGCAACTACAAGGACTCCATGCTCGAGACGCTGTCGAACAAGGGCAACGGCAACTACGCCTACATCGACAGCCTCCTCGAGGCCGAGAAGGTCCTCGTCAAGCAGATGGGCGGCACCCTGGTGACCATCGCCAAGGACGTCAAGCTGCAGGTCGAGTTCAACCCCAAGCATGTTGGCGCCTACCGCCTCATCGGCTACGAGAACCGCATCATGGCCGCCCAGGACTTCAACGACGACACCAAGGACGCCGGCGAGATCGGCGCGGGCCACACCGTCACCGCGCTCTACGAGATCATCCCTCCGGGCCAGGCCGTGCCCGAGAAGACCGTGGATCCGCTGAAGTACCAGACCCCGCCCGCGGCCACCGTGGAGGCCGAGGCCAGCGCCGAACTGTTCACCGTGAAGGTGCGCTACAAGACCCCCGAGGGCACCAAGTCCGCGCTGCTGTCCTACCCCGTCAGCAACACCATCGTGGCCTTCGACGACGCCTCCGGCAACACCCGCTTCGCCGCCGCGGTCGCCGGCTTCGGCATGCTGCTGCGCGGCTCCAAGTACAAGGGCGACCTCACCTTCGAGAAGGTGCTCACCCTGGCCTCGGCCGCCAAGGGCGCCGACGCCGAGGGCTACCGCGCCGAGTTCATCACCCTGGTGAAGAAGGCCATCCCGCTGTTCGCCGCCAAAGCCGCTCCGGCGCCCGCCCCTGACGATGCCGATGCCGAGTAGGCACGAGGCGACGTCTGATCTCCGGAAGTAAACGGAAAAAGAAAAAGACATAAGATTTTACCACGGAAAAGACGGAAGAGATTTTTTCGCCCCTCCGCGCTCACGCCCGCCGCCCGTTCCATGCGCCCCTCCTCGCTCACGCCCCCCTGCCATTTTTTCCACAAGAAAGAATGAAATGCCCCTACTGCTGGGCGCTGTGGCAGCGGCCGTCGCGGCAGCGCGGAATGGAGATCTCCGGCGCGCAGTCGATGTTGCTCCCGCACAGTTTGACGTACTTCTCGAACAACGGGGCGACGGCGCGGGCGGTCGTCACATCGACGACCCGGCCGCAGTCGTCGATGCCGCCGGGGACGTTGGTGCAGTCGGCGTCGGTCGTGCAGGTGCCCGACGCGGCGTTGAGCTTCGCGAAGTACTCCGCCTTCAACTGGTCGCACTGCGCCTTCGGATCCGCTGCCGGCGGCATGTCCGCGACCGGGGGCGCCGTCCCGGGCGAAGTCATGCTCCCTGCGCCCATCTCCGGGCCCACCGAAGGCTGCGGCCCCTTGTCGGCGCCCTTGCCCGCGCACGCGACCAGCATCACGGACAGCCCCAACCCGAAAAAAATGATCGCTTTCATGTGCTTCTCCCTTCCTGCGGGCCGCACCCGCCGGTGATCACTTCATGCCTTCGGTTGTACCACGGACGCCGGGATTTGGCAGCAGGTGTGAACGAGGTCGCTGCGGGGACTGCGACCGGTCCCACGGTTGCCGAATGCGACCCGTCTTCGTCCGTGAAGCCGCTGCGCGTTCGAATGCGACCCGTCTTCGGGTCGCCGAACACGGCCACGGACCCTCACGGACCCTCACGGACGTTCACGGACCACGGATCCACGGACTTTGCCTCTTCTTCTGCTCTTTGCATTTTTCTTCTCCCAGGCGGCCCGGTCCGTGATTGTCCGTGTCTTCTTCCATGTCAGTGTTCGTCCGTGACGGTCCGTGGGGCCGCCTCTTCGTCCGTGAAGCCGCTGCGCGTTCGGGTGAGACCGCCGGCGGTTCGTGGACGAGCGCCGGAGCCCTTGCGAGGCGGGTCTGGGTGGGTAGGGCCGCAGAGAGCCCAGGCATCCCTGTGTTCCGCCGGTGTGATCACTTCCGATGGCGACCATCCTCCGCGTCGACTTCCACTGTCCATTGGGTCGATGGCGACCATCCTCCGCGTCGACTTCCACTGTCCATTGGGTCGATGGCGACCATCCTCCGGGTCGACTTCCACTGTCCATTGGGTCGATGGCGACCATCCCCCGGGTCGACTTCCACTGTCCATTGGGTCGATGGCGACCATCCTCCGCGTCGACTTCCACTGTCCATTGGGTCGATGGCGACCATCCTCCGCGTCGACTTCCACTATCCGTTGGGTCGATGGCGACCATCCTCCGCGTCGACTTCCACCATCCGTTGGGTCGGCTTTATGTTCCCTAAAGTACGAATGCTGGTTACACCGTAGTACATCTCAGGGTCCCATGAACCCGTCATGGACTTCCCCTGGCAGTGTCCGAATCCTCCACTACCGGCCCCCTGGACACGACTGTTTGTCTTCGGCGAAGAATCCGGGTTGACAACGACAAAAGGCGTGGTAGAAAAAACTTTGAAAGGACCCCTGGCCATGCTGCGACGCGTCTATTTCATTTCCTTGATCCTGATCGGAGTCCTCTTCGGCCTTCTGGCGTGTGACGACGAAACGCAGGCGGTGCCAGACGGCACCGTGCACCCGCGGGGCGCGTCCTTCGGCTTCGAGGCCGAGGCGCAGACGGAGGCGCTGGCGGTCGCGGCGAGGTCCGGCGCGCTGCCCGGTCCCCTTTGGCTGGAGAGCTCACGCGAACCCCAGGTGGTTATCGTGGCCGACGTGGGGGGCACCCACGTGGCGGCGCTCGTGGAGGACCTCGACGACGGGTTCAGCGGGGACTGGGAGAGGCAGCAGTACACCCTGGCGATCTACGACCGCGCGTCCCCGGACGACACGCCCGTGGGCACCTTCGACCTCACGGCCGAGGGAATCATGCCCGACCCGCCGTTGCATGACCCCATCACCAGGAACCAACTGTATTTCCAGAACGGCACCCTCTATCTCGACTACACTACCGGGACCGGCGAGTCCCGCTCCTGCGCCACTTTCGATTTGACCGACCCCACGAACCCCATCCTGCTCGACGCCGGGTCCTACTTTGGCCTGCCGTTCACCCGGAATGTACGGCGCTTCGGGACGACCTCGGTGGAGGCCGGCGAGGGCGGCCTGCGGCGCGGGGCGCGGGGCCTGCGCTGGTACACAGGCGACTCAGACAACGGCTCATGGCTCCAGACCCCCTCCGTGGACGATTTGCAGGATGAATACGTGTACCACCTCGAGGCGGACCTCGGGGAACGCCTCCGCGGCCTGGGCACGTTCTGGACCGCCGGGGACCACGCCTACACGTCCTACTTCGTCGGCCGCGACGCCAAGCTCCGGGTGTGGCCCCACGGCGACCGCGTGCAGTACACCCTGGTGGACCTGGACCTCTCCGACGCCGACACCTGGTCGGTGGCCGGGACCCTGCCCATCCCGGGATCGTTTCTGGGGCTCACCCCCGACGGGACCCACGTCATCACCGTGGACTACCGCCGCGAGACCTTCGACGAGGCCGACGAGGCCGCCTGCCTGGTCCACAACCTGTACCCCGTCTTCCACGCGGTCACCGGGCGCTGCTCCCGGGTGACGCACCACCTGAAGTTCTCCCGGCGCGAGGGCGACCGGGTCGTCGAGGTGCTGGACATCCCCCTGGGCGAGCGCTGGATCCGCGACGCGCAGGTGACCGCCACCCACCTGTTCTACACGACCTACGAGGCGCCGCTCTACGACAACCCCCGCTACTTCCCCGAGACGGCGCCGGCCGAGGGCACGCCCGCGCCGCAGCTGCACGTGATCCCGCTGGTGGACAACCCGGCGTTCACTGAGGCCGCGGTGGTGGACCTGCCGCACCCGTATGCGTTCCTGCTGCGGGCCGTGGACGCCCACGCGCTGGTGGTGGTGGACGATCCGGCGATGATCCGCCAGTACCGGGTGACCGCCGCAGGAGCGGTCGAGGTCTCCGGCGAGCGCCTCGACGGCCGGCCCCTCTTCGACGCGGTGCCCGCCGCCGACGCCTGGCTGCTGAGCCTGGGCACCACCGGCGTGGCCGTCCTCGGGTACGGTGAATAGGCGGGCGGCGTCTGATCTCCTGAACTAAACGGAAAAAGAAAACGGCATAAGATTTTTACCACGGAAAAGACGGAAGCGATTTTTTCGCCCTTCCTCGTTCACGCCCGCTGCCCGTTCCCTGCGCCGGATTCATCCCCCCAACCCTGCGCCGGACCATCCTTATACGGAAGCTCGCCCCGGGTAGACGCGCACGGTCCCCGTGCGCCGCTACCCGGGGAAACGAGAGGAAAGCCCCCATTCCCTGCGCCCCTACTCTCTCACGCCAGCCGCCAATTCCATGCGCCCGCCCGCGGTCACGTCCCCAGCCAATTCCATGGCCCCCGCACAAAGGCAGGCGACCCGAAGACGGGTCGCGTCAAAGCACGCGCGACACGGAGATAGAGGCGGCCCGGTCACGGAGCGACATGGACCGACACGGACCCGGAGAAGCCAGCGACCGGTCCCACGGTCACCAATCACAGACTTACACGGACCGGGCCGCCTGGAGACGAAGACACGGACCAAAGCACCGAGTTTTCGCCCGTTGCCGGATCGTCCCTCCAGATTCTTCGTCCTCTCTCACGTCCCCCACCCATCCAAGTGGCGACGACCTACTTGACTCCGGATGAAATGAAGCGCTACTGTGATTCGTCCCATGACGGGAGGGGCGCCCGGCGTCCACAAACTTTACCTTGAGGAGGAAATCATGAAAAAGGTGCTTTTCAGTTCCCTGGTCGTCACCCTGGGCGTCATGCTCTTCGCGGGCCCCGCTTCGGCGCTGTGCTACCGCTTCAGCCTGGCCGGCAGCGAGGTCGGCGTGTGCGTCAAGGGCGACTCCTTCGCTGACCGCAAGAAGGCCCAGGAGATCTGCAAGAAGGGCGAGAGCAAGGACTGCGGCAACATCACGTCCACCTCGTCCTCCTGCCACAGCAACTCCAACCGCTGCTACAACGAGAACGGCGAAAAGAAGCGCGACCTGAGCGGCTACTAGAACCCGAATTTCCCCGCGACGGCGGGATCGAGAAACGCCTTTACCAGCGGCAGCGGGACTTCGTGGGTCTTCCCCTCGTCGGCGCAACAATGGTTGGGATAAATCACCAGTTTCTGGTCCCGCACCTCGAAGTTCAGTGACGGGACAAGCTCTTTCGGGGTGAGGCCACCGGTGGGAGTTTCGCCGGCGTCGAGCCCCTGCTCGTGGCGATTGATCACGTCGCAAAGGCCCTGCTTCGTCTGGTTTGCCGTGAAAGGCACCAGGTCCGTGAAGAGCAACCGTTTCCGGCCCACGACATCGTAGTGCAGGGTCAGGAAGCCGTGATTGTAGTGGGCGGCGCCCTGGGTGAAGGTCTGTTCCCGGAAGAGCGACTGGATGACCCCTGCGGAGACGTTGAAGCCGATGAGCCACACTTCCAGCGTCGTCGCCCCGGCCGTACCCGCGTCGGGTTTGGCCGCTTCGACCTGCTGCCGGATAAACGCCCCGATCACAGCGTTGAAGGCCTCGTCATCCACCGCCAGGGCACCCTGTGCCACGGGAACCATCAGCGTGGCGGCGTAGTTGAGCGCCGCGTCCTTCTCGACGCGGGTGACCAGCGTGTAGCCGTTGGGCAGCTCGTTGACGGGCGTCACGGGCAGCGCTGTCGTTGCTCCGGTCGGTGCGGTCGTGGGCCCGACCGGGGCGATCACGGGCTTCACCGGGGCGGTCATGGGACCGACGGGAACCTTCGAGGTGGGCTCCGCGGGGGCCCGGCCCTGGCAGGCGAGCAGCGGCACGGACAACAGGAGACAGCACACAAGGTTCATGTGCAAACCGCTCATTTCCACTGCTTGAAGAGGTTGATCAGGCCGTTGGTGGAACTGTCGTGGCCGGACACCGGATCGGAGTCCTCCAGCTCGGGGAGGATGGCGCCGGCGAGCTTCTTGCCCAGCTCCACGCCCCACTGGTCGAAGGAGAAGACGTTCCAGATCACGCCCTGCACGAAGATCTTGTGCTCGTAGAGGGCGATCAACTGGCCCAGGGAGCGGGGGGTGACCTGCTTGACCAGGATGGAGTTGGTCGGGCGGTTGCCCGGGAACACCTTGAACGGGATCAGATCCTGGACGTCGTCCAGGGACTTGCCCGCGGCGGTGAACTCGGCCTCGACCTCGGCGCGGGTCTTGCCGAAGGCCAGGGCCTGGGTCTGCGCGAAGAAGTTGGACAACAGCTTGGCGTGGTGGTCGCCGATGGGATTGTGGCTGACCGCAGGCGCCAGGAAGTCGCACGGGATCAGTTTGGTGCCCTGGTGGATCAGTTGGTAGAACGCGTGCTGGCCGTTGGTGCCGGGCTCGCCCCAGATGATCGGTCCGGTCTGGTAGTCGACGGGCCGGCCGTCGCGGTCGAAGCACTTGCCGTTGGACTCCATGTTCCCCTGCTGGAAATAGGCGGCGAAGCGGCTCATGTACTGGTCGTAGGGAAGGATCGCCTCGGAGGCGGCGCCGAAGAAGTTGTTGTACCAGACGCCGAGCAGGGCCAGCAACACGGGCAGGTTGTCGGCAAGCGGCGCGGTGGCGAAGTGCAGGTCCATCTCGTGGGCGCCCTGCAGCAGCTCTTCGAAGTGGTCGTAGCCGATGTTCAGCGCGATGGACAGGCCGATGGCCGACCACAGGGAGTAGCGGCCGCCCACCCAGTCCCAGAACTCGAACATGTTGGCCGTGTCGATGCCGAACGCTGAGACTGCCTTGGCGTTGGTGGAGAGCGCCGCGAAGTGCAGCGCCACGTGCTTCGGATCGCCGGCCCGTTCGAGGAACCACGAACGCGCGGTGAGCGCGTTGGTCATGGTCTCCTGGGTGGTGAAGGTCTTCGATGCCACCAGAAACAGCGTGGTCTCTGGAGACACCTTCTTCAGGGTCTCGGCGATGTGGGTGCCGTCGACGTTGGAGACGAAGTGGGAGGTGATGCCGGGGAGCTTGTACGGCCGCAGGGCCTCGGTCACCATGACCGGCCCCAGGTCCGAGCCGCCGATGCCGATGTTGACGACGTCGGTAATGGCCTTGCCGGTGTAGCCCTTCCAGGCGCCCGAGTGGACACGGCCGCAGAAGTCCTTCATCTGCGCGAGCACGGCGTTCACGCCGGGCATGACGTCCTTGCCGTCGACCAGCACGGGGGTGCCGGCGCGATTGCGAAGCGCCGTGTGCAGCACCGCCCTGCCCTCGGTCACGTTGATGGGCTCGCCGGCGAACATGGCCTTCGTCGCGCCGACCACGTCGGTCTCCTCGGCCAGCTGCAGCAGCGCCGCCAGGATCTCGTCGTTGACGAGGTTCTTGGAGAAGTCCAGCAGGAACGTGTCCGCGAACGTGCGCGAGTAGCGCTCGAAGCGCCCCGGATCGGCGGCAAACACTTCGCGCAACTGCAGATCCTTGTGTCTGGCGTACAGGGACGTGAGGGTTTTCCAGGCGTGGGTGGTGGTCGGGTTGATGTTCTTCATGATCACCTCTGTGCCCGCACTATAAATTCAAGCGCGGGGATGTTCCAGTGCAAATTGCGTTAGCAGGGAGCGTGGGCGGGGCCGTCCATTTTCAACCGTGAAAAAGGGGGGGGAGGCCGCAGCCCTTTCGTGCTATATTGCCAAAACGCAGCGCCGGCGGGCCCGACAGCCTTCCCGGCCTCCCTGAGGTGCTTCATGTTTTTCCGCGCGTCCTGGCGATTGTTCCCTGCGCTCTTCCTTCTTTCTTGCGTCACGGCCAAGGACCCCGTCAACAACGACGTCAACGCCGGCAACGTCAACAACCACGACTGCGCCATGGGCCTGACGTGGTGCGGCACCGGGTGCGTGGCCACGTGGGCAGACGATCTGCACTGCGGCGGCTGCGACCGGCCCTGCCCGCAGTACGGCACCTGCGTCAGCCCGGGGGTGTGCGAACTGGAGTGTCCGCAGGCCATGGACGAGTGCCCCTCCGGATGCGCGATCCTGGACAACGACCCCTTCAACTGCGGCACCTGCGACCACATCTGCAACACCGGCATCTCCTGCGCGGGGGGCCAGTGCCAGGACACCCCCTGCCTCGAGACCGTGGCCGAGGCCGAGCCGGTGGTGCTGCCCGCCGACATCGTCATCGTCATCGACAACTCCGGGACGATGTGGGACGAGGCCGAGTCCGTGCAGAACTCCATGGTGGACTTCGTGGGCGCGCTCACCGCATCGGGCATCGACGCCCATGTGGCCATCATCTCCGACGACAGCAACGGCCAGGTCGGGGTGTGCGTCCCGCCCCCCGTGGGCAGCGGCCAGTGCCCGTACGACGAGAACCTGCCCACCTACCGCCATGTCGTGTGGGAGGTGGCCAGCACCAACGCGCTGGAACTGATGCTGGCGCTGCACGGCGAATATGACGACTGGCAGCGACCCGAGGCCACCAAGACCATCGTCGTGATCAGCGACGACAACTCCGCGATGAGCTCGACGGATTTCTACACGGCCATGATCCAGCTCGACCCCACCTTCGCCGGCTTCAAGTTCTCGGCCATCTTCGCCCCTTACGACATCAGTTACTGGGACTGCCTCCAGTGCGAGTTCGACGGCACCTGCAACACCCCCGCCTGCAACGCCTGCTGCGGCACCGACACGCTGCTGAACCTGGTCTGCACGCCCCTGCCGGCCTCGGAGGGCACCGTGTACCGCGAGCTGGTGACGGCCACCGGCGGCCTCGAGGGCAACCTCTGCACGCAGGACTTCCTGCCTGTGTTCCAGGATCTCGCCACGGCCGTGGTAGGTGGCGCCCGTGTGCCCTGCGCCTACGACATCCCCGCCCCGCCCGAGGGCGAGACCATCGACTACGGACGCATCAACATGGACTACCAGGAGACGTCTGAAATCCTGCCCGAGCCGATCTACCACGTCCCCGGCGGCCTGCCCGACTGCGGCTCCGACGGCGGCTGGTACTACGACGCCAACGATCCGCCCCGGCAGATCAAGCTCTGCCCGGCCACGTGCGAGTTGGTCACCGCCAGCCCAGAGGCCATCATCAAGGTCAAGTACGGCTGCGACACCATCGTGCGCTAGTCCGACACCCGTACCCCGCCGACGTTTTTCATTTCAGGAGTTGCTTCGCACAGTCGGGGTCGCTGGTCGCCAGGCTTTGGGCGGCCTGCTTCAGGTCAGTTTCCAGATCACCGTTGTCAAAGGCCACGTGCGCATTGGCACAGGCCACATCCCGGTTCTTCAGGATCGTCGGCGCGAACGACGACGACGCAGGGACCGCGGCGAAGCGCGCGGCGGCCTGCAGGAACCGCCCGGCGGCGGCTGCGTAGTCTTCCTGCTCATGCAGGGTCACGGCTTCGTCGAAGAGCACCTTTCCGTCGATGTAAGCCTCTGGCCAGCCCTCCTTGCTCATGTGCAGATAATATTGGCCATACAGCATCTTTTTCTCGATGATGCCCACCGCCACCGGTTCTTCCGTCTTTTCACGGGGAGCTGGCGTGGTCGGTGGGGCCTTTTCGGAAGTGCAGGCCGGACAGGACACGACCAGGAGAGTGCAGGCCAGCAACCATGGAACAGGAACAAAGGCAGATGCTATTTTCATGGATGCAGTATCCGTGGCGGGGCACGGATTGTCAAGTCGCCGGACCTGTCGAAAACCCTGCACATCGATGCATCATGCACAATTCACAATGTACTTCATGCGTGACCACTTAAACAATGTACGGAGAAGTTGGCGATGACTTGATATTTCAACCTGCAGCATATCCAAAAACCATCGGTACCGATTTCGATTTCGATTTCGATTTCGACCGGAACACGGGACTTCCAGGGCCATCCTCTGCATTGATATCTCATCAAGGAAAATCTTGGATTGCAGC
>JAHITJ010000107.1 GCA_018817795.1 Myxococcota bacterium
CTGATCAGGCCCGACCCGCCGTTTGACGCACCCATGCCCACATGCTAACTTGATCCGGGAGTAGAGATCATGATCCGAAACCTTTTCCTGTCCCGCCTTGCTGCCTGCTGCCTGCTGCCGTGGTTCACCGCCGGCTGCGTCTTCGACACCGCGGGCCTCTCGCCGGTGACCCCGGATCCCTTCTGCGGAGACGGCGTGATCCAGGCCATCGACGGAGAGGACTGTGAAGGTCCCGACCTCAACGATTTCACCTGCCAGACCCGGGGCTATTATGGCGGCACCCTGGCCTGCAGAGCCGACTGCACCTTCGACGTTTCGGCCTGCGAAGGGCCTCCTCCGTGCGGAAACGGCGAGATCAACCCGGAAGAGGACTGCGACGGCGACAACCTGAACCAGACCACCTGCCTGGCGCTGGGCTACGACGGGGGCACCCTGGTCTGCGACACAGACTGCACCTTCGACGTTTCGTCCTGCGAGGGTACACCCCCATGCGGCAACGGCGTCATCGACCAGGGCGAGGACTGCGACGGCGATGAACTCGGCAACGAGACCTGCGAGTCCCTCGGGCTTGGCGTCGGCGATCTCGCCTGCAACGTCATGTGCGCTTACGATCTGGGAGGCTGCTACGCTCCCGTATGCGGCGACGGCAGCGTCGATGGTGACGAGGTCTGCGACGACGACGGGACCGACGAGTGCTCGGGCACCTGCAACGCCGACTGCACCGGCCCCGCCAACGCCTGCGGCGACGGCATCGTGCGCTGTGACGAGGAATGCGAGACCCTCGACCTGCAGGGCAGCGACTGCACCGCCTTCGGCTACGCCGACCCGGCCGGCCTCGCCTGCTCGGGCCTGTGCGCCTTCGACACCTCGGGCTGCCACTCCGACTGCGGCAACGGCGTCCTCGACCCCGGCGAGACCTGCGAAGACGGCAACACCAACGCCGCCAACGCCACAGACGATTTCTGCGGCCCGCTGTGCACCACCAACACCTGGGCCTGCGCCGGCGCCTGGCCGGGCTACCTTCCGCCGAGCAACACCGACGAGACGTGGGTCACCTTCACCAACACCAGCCTGGCCGGCAGCACCACCGGCTACGCCACGGGCGCCGCCGGCTCCCCGGTCAACATCTCGGGATCCTACGCCTACAACACGGTCGCCTCGGGCTGCCCTGGCTGCATAGTCCAACTCTATTGGGGATTCTTCGCCGGGGATCCACCCGCCTCGGACGCCGATGCCAACGCCGGCTTCAAGTTCTGCCAGGACGACGTCAACGCCACACCCAACGACACCTACAATTTCACCCTGAACCTCCCCACCCAGCCTGGCACGTATTACCTGCGCTGGGGCCGCTCCTGGGAGTACTCCTGCAACTACAACCTCGGTGCCCCTGACGCGGGCCGCTCCCTGGCGGTCATCTGCGTTTATTGACAACACCACTTTCAGGGGTGTTCGACGAAGATCAGTTTCGAGGGGTCGTAGCCGGCGGCCTTCACCTTCTCCAGGAGCCGGGCCTTCAACTCGTCCGGAATCCGCGGCGTGCGCGAGAGGATCCACAGATACTTCGAGGTGCCGCCGGACACCAGCGCCCACTGGTAGGCATCCCGATCCAGCGCAAACACCAGATAGGAACCGTAAAACGGCCAGAAGAACGTGACCTTGAGCGACCCGACATCGGTCCGGCCGCGGAAGTACGCACGGCCGTTGGCCTTCTTCCACTTCCCCTGCTTCTCCGAGTAGCCGCGGTTGACCACATTGAGGCCGCCGCCCTTTTTCGGGCTGTAGTGCGCCGTCACGCGGCTCAGACCACGCTCGAAGGAGTGATCGAGACGGGCGATCTCGTACCAGGTCCCCAGGTAGCGTTCCACCTGGAAGTTGTCCACGGGTTTGACGTTGGGCATGGCGGCACATCCTATGAGAAAAAGGAAGCATACCAGCGGGAAACATTTCATCAATGAAGGCATCTTGGCCAATCTATCATAAAAATTCCGCCCCAGGAAGTCACTTTTTCTTTCTTGACAACGGAGACCATTTCGACGAGATCTTCGGCAACGGCGCCCACCTGCGCCAGGAGGTTTTCAATCCCATGCGCAATTTCCGTATCGTACTCGTCATCCTTTCCCTGTCCCTGTTCGGCGCTGCCTGCTCCAAAAAGGCCGATGACCCGAAGAAACCCGCCAACAACGCCGCGGCGCCCGAGATGAAGGCCGACGAGGCCATGACGCCGCCCGTGGCCGACATGCCCGCCGACGGGATGCCCGCCGACATGCCCGCCACGACCGCCGAAGGCGACATGACCGCGACCACGGACGCGACGCCCGTGGCCCCCGCAGCGGACACCCCCGAGCCCAAGTTGGTCTGCACGAATTTGATCCCGGAGGAGCTTCAGAAGAAGCAGGGCCTCTCCTCGGTCAAGGCCGCCAGCACCGTCGCCAAGCCGCGCACCATGGACTGCCCCTTCCAGAAGGGCACGGAGTCCTACTCGGCCAGTTTTGACTGCCCGACCTGGGACGATAACACCTTCAAGGAGACCTTGGAGAGGCGAAAAAAGGCCATGGAGGGCGCCAAGGACGTCGAGGGCCTGGGACGCATGGCCTATGTCGGCAACAAGTACGGCATCGTCATGCTCACCTTCTGGGATGACGACACGAGCTGCTACGTCACCATCCCCGGCAAGGACGAGGCCTTCATCATCGCCTTCGCCAAGGACCTCGCCGCCAGCCTCAAGCCCGCCACGATTCAGTAGTCATCCCTGCACACCGAAAGCCGGGAGCCATCCCGGAAAAAGAATTCTTGCATTCCCGTAAATGGCCATCTATAAAATAAATTACAACATCCGCTTTTCCGGAGGATCTGCATCATGGAAAAAACCCAGGTAGAACGTCAACTACAGGCCTGTATTACCCGCCTGGACATGCTGACGGTACGGCGTCCGGGGCGGGGGCTGCCCACCTGGGTCCGGGCCGCGATCCTGGGGGCCGGGCTGACGCTGGCCGGCTGCGAGTCGTCGGTCCCGAACTGCTGCGACTGCGGCAACGGCATCGAGTGCGACGTCCCCGGCAACACCGACTATGGGTCTCCCTTCGAGGATCGGCATGACGTCGACAACCCCGACGCCGACGCAGGCCCCAATTAGGAGACACCCCGGATGAAGACTTTCCAATTCCTGGCACTGATGGGCGCGTTGATCGTCGGCGGGACAGGCTGTCACGGAGCCAAGGGCGCCGGCGGCGAGGCCCGCCCCGTGCTGCCGCAGCCGAGGCCTGCGCCGACGGCCGAAGGTGACGCCGGTGCGCCGCCGCCGATCGAGGCCCCCGCCAAGGTCACCACCGTGCCAGAGAGCGCGAGGTCCCAGGCGGCCGCAGCGGCCGTGGCGCCGAAGCTGGCGCCGCGCCTGGCCGCGAAGGGACTGCGCATGGGGGCGCCGGCGTTCGTGCGCATCTTCAAGCAGGAGCACGAACTGGAGGTGTGGCTGGAGAAGGACGGCGCGTTCGTGCTGCTGGACACCTGGAAGATCGCCTTCTACTCGGGGGACCTCGGACCCAAGCTCGCCGAGGGCGACCGCCAGGCCCCCGAGGGGTTCTACTTCGTGCCGCCGGGCATGCTCAACCCCAACAGCTCATACCACCTGGCGTTCAACGTCGGCTACCCCAACGCCTTCGACCGGGACAACGGCCGCACGGGATCCTACATCCTGGTGCACGGCAGCAACGTGTCCATCGGCTGCTTCGCCATGACGGACCCGGGCATCGAGGAAATCTACACCCTCGTCTCGGCCGCCCTGCAGGCTGGTCAGCCGTTCTTCCGCGTGCACATCTTCCCGTTCCGGATGACCGACGTCAACCTGGCGGCCCACCGCCTTTCGCCCCACCTGGCGTTCTGGCGGAACCTCAAGGAAGGCCACGACCGGTTCGAGAAGGACCGCGTCCCGCCGGAGGTGACGGTGCGGGACCGCAAGTACGTGTTCCGGTAGGCGCCGCGGGCAAGGACGACCGTCCGCCCGGAGGTTCCCGCCACCGAGGCAGGCGAAGGGCAGTCGAGTTCTACCTCAATTTATAGCTGAAGGGTCCACTCCCACCGAAATCGAAATCGAAATCGAAATCGGTCCAGAAATCCGAAGTCTTCTTCGTCACGAAAGAATGGACGCTTGCCAACCAGCCGTCGAGTCTATTGGATGGATTCATTAGAACCGATGACATCGAAAAACTGTTGATTTACGAGGAAATTGAATCGATTTCGATTTCGATTTCGATTTCGACTTGGCACTTTGCCCCCCGAAGTTTCCAGGCGGATACGACGTGGATCCTCTTGTCCAG
>JAHITJ010000108.1 GCA_018817795.1 Myxococcota bacterium
GAAAAACTGTTGATTTACGAGGAAATTGAATCGATTTCGATTTCGATTTCGATTTCGACTTGGCACTTTGCCCCCCGAAGTTTCCAGGCGGATACGACGTGGATCCTCTTGTCCAGAAAAATGAGAACTCGATCGCCCTGCGAGGCAGGCGCGCGCGGCTTGACTGTCCGCCCCAACTATGCTTTCCTCCGGGAATCTAGGAGTCGAGTCGTTTCCGCCGATCCGCCATGGCACTATACATCATCATACTGTTCGTCCTGCTTCTTCTGTCTGCGCTGTACTCGGCTTCCGAGACCGCGCTCTTCTCGATCAGCCGCACCCGGGCACGCCACCTGGCCAAGGATGGCGATCGGGCCAACCTCATGATTTACAGGCTCAAGCAGGATCCGCACCGGCTGCTGTCGACGATCCTGATCGGCAACAACCTGGTGAACATCGCGGCCTCGGCGCTGGCCACCATGCTGGCGATCCGCCTGCTGTCGAGCTATGCGCTCGGGGTGGCCACCGGCGGCATGACGATGCTCGTCCTGGTGTTCGGCGAGGTCCTTCCCAAGTCCCTGGCCACACGCAACAACGTGATGGTTGCCCGCGGCACGATCTTCTTCATCCGATGGTCCATGGCCATCTTCGCCCCCCTGATCTGGTTGCTCAACTTCATCCCCAAGTTGACCGGACGCATCCAGCACTCCCCCACGGCCACCGAGGAGGAACTGATGACCTTCGTCGAGGTCGTCGAGGAGGAGGGCGAGATCAAGGAGGAAGAGAAGAAGTTGATCCACAACATCTTCGATTTCGACGACACCAAGGCCTCCGAGATCATGACCCCGCGCCGCGACATGTTCGTGATCGACCTCGAGCAGCCCCTGGACCTCAATGCCATCGCCGAGATGGGGTTCACCCGGATCCCGGTCATCCAGGAGGACATCGATCACATCGTGGGCATCGTGCTGATCAAGGACCTCTTCATGCACCAGACGCGGTCGGCCGAGCCACCCGACATCCGGAAGATCATGCGGCCGCCCTATTTCATCCCGGAGAACAAGAAGCTCGACAAGCTGCTGCAGCAGTTCCGCCGCAGCAAGAACCACCTGGCCATCGTGATCGACGAGCACGGCGGCGTGTCGGGCCTGATCACCCTCGAGGACGCGCTCGAGCAGCTCGTGGGCGAGATCCGCGACGAGACCGACCAGGAGGAGCCGCACCTGCAGCGAATCCAGCCAGGCGAGTGGGTCGTGCTGGGGAAGGCCTCCATCGAGGAGGTCAACGAGGTGCTCGGCATGGAGCTCCCCGAGTCCGGAGAATACGACACCTTCTCGGGATACGTGCTGGACCGGCTCGGGCGGATCCCCAACGAGAAGGAGACCCTCGAGATCGACCAGTATTCGATCTTCGTCAAGGAAAAAGACGGCAACCGCATCAACCGGTACGTCATCCGTCTCCCCAAGCCCCTGGACTCGCCTCCGGCCACGGAGAACTGAGTCCTCCTTCCGGAGGGCCGCATGAAACTGTCCCCCTTCCACCTGGAACGCTACTTCGCCCAACACGAGTTTTCGGCACCGTACCTGCTGGGCTCGTCGGACTGCGAGAGCTGGCGCCTTGACGAACTGATCGCCTTGGAGCCAAACGCCGCCGAGGACCTCGCGCGACTGCACCTGGGCTACACCGAGTCCCTGGGCGCCCCCGGGCTGCGCGCGGCCGTGGCCGGCCTGTACGAAAAGATCGACGCCGACGAAGTGCTGGTGCACGCGGGCGCCGGCGAGGCCATCTTCAACTTCATGAACGTCGCGCTCCAACCCGGAGACCACGTGGTGGTGCAGGAGCCGTGCTATCAGTCGCTGGCCGAGGTCGCCCACAGCATCGGCGCGCAGGTCACCCCATGGGTGGGTGACCCGGATCGCGGCTGGGCACTGGACCTCAGGGATCTCGAACGGGTGCTCACGCCCCGCACGCGGTGGGTGGTGGTGAACTTTCCGCACAACCCCACGGGCTTTTTGCCGACGAGGGCCTTCCTTGACGAGCTGGTCGGCCTGTCGCGGCGGCACGGGTTCCGGTTGTTTTGTGATGAGGTCTACCGGGGCCTGGAGCAGGATCCGGCCGACCGGCTGCCGGCTGCAGCGGAGCTGGACGAGCGGGCGGTCTCCCTTGGCGTGATGTCCAAGTCGTTTGGCCTTGCGGGGCTGCGCATCGGCTGGATCGCCTCACGCGATGCCCGGCTGCTGGGGGAGATGGCGCGCTTCAAGGACTACACCACCATCTGCAACGCAGCTCCCTCGGAGTTCCTGGCCACGCTGGCCTTGCGACACGCCGATGCGATCCTGGCAAGGAATCTGGGCATCGTGAAGGACAACCTGGCGCTGCTGGATGTGTTTTTTGCGGACCACGCCAGCCGCTTCGAGTGGACCCGCCCCATCGCCGGTCCCATCGCGTTTCCCCGCCTGCGCGGCCCACAGGGATCAGACGCCTTCTGTGCAGACCTGGTCGAAAAAGCCGGTGTCATGCTCCTGCCGGGCTCCCTGTACGGGCCTGAATACGCCGCATCATTCCGCCTCGGCTTCGGCCGCCGCAATCTCCCGGAGGCGCTGTCACGCCTGGAAGCCCACCTGAAACAGGGATAGGGTACAAATCAGGGGTGTTCCCCGGAGGTAAAAAAATGCTCCGGCCAGGGGCGCCCGAGACGGGACATGGTCTCGCGCAGGAGTGACTCGGGGCGATCCACGGACTCGAGCACGTAGCGCGCCAGCCACCGCCGGCGCTCCTCCGCC
>JAHITJ010000012.1 GCA_018817795.1 Myxococcota bacterium
CCGCCGGCCTGGCCGAAACCCTCCTCGATGGCATGGGTGGCGAAGGTGCCCGCGGTGACCTGCTCGAGCCAGTATAGATGGTCGTCGCCGTCACCGGAGGCCAGCACGTCGAGGTCACCGTCACCGTCGATGTCGCCCACCGCGAAGATGCCCGGCGCGGCCTGCGGGGCGAACATGCTTCCCGCCCGAGAGACGATGCCGCAACTGATCTTCGTCTTGTTCCACAGGGCATCCTGTCCGTTCTCCGGAAGATCGAACACGTAGATGGCGGACTCCGGGTCCCCGGCATTGGCAGTGGTGTTGGAGTGGTTGGAGACGACCAGGCGTCGTGCGCCGTCGCCATAGAGATCGTCCACCATGAGGGCCTCGATGGAGGGGCCGACGTCGGTGTTGATCACGTGCCGGTTCCAGGTCCCGGCGGGATTCTGGGCGTCAGGGGCCGCCTCGCGCTCGAACCAGGCCACGGCGCCACCGGCGACGAAGTATTCGGCGCTGACGATGTCCAGATCGCCGTCGTCATCGACGTCGAACATGCGGGGGAAGCTGCCCATGCCGTCGCCGATCTCCAGCGGGGTGGTGCTGAAACGCCCGGCGGTGTCCTCACCCCTGAACCACTGGGAGACGGCGCGGTCCGAGCCCACGAAGCCGGCCTTCTCCTCACCGGTGGTGACCAGGTCGAGGAGGCCGTCGCCGTCGACGTCGGTCAGGGCGGCGCCGTGATAGAACAGCGCCGATCCGGTGTCGACGAGGTCGTGGCGGACCCACTGGCCGCCGGCGTTTTCAAACCACATCAGGCCGCCGCAGGCCGAGCCCATGCCGCCCATGGTGCAGGCGAGGAAGCCCGCCGGCAGGATGATGTCGAGGTCCCCGTCTCCATCCAGATCGTGGACGGTGGTGCGGTTGGGGAATTTGATGCCCGCGGACTCGTCGAACACGGTCGAGTCGAGCTCCCAGGTCCGGACGTCGGCACCCTGGGTGTAGATCTTCAGGGTTCCGTTGGGCATGGTGATACCGGAGATCGTGCCGAAGGAAGATACGACCAGGTCGAGCCTGCCGTCCCCGTTCATGTCGGCACGGTGACGAACGCGGGGCCGGCCAGGTCGTCGGCCACGGTCACCTTCTCGAGGGTCAGCGGAGACGGGGTGACCACGCAGCCGGTGCAGCCGGACGTGTCGTATAGACAGCTCGCAGAGCAGGCGAGGGTGCCCCCCTGGAAACCGCCGTCGATGGTCAGGCAGGTCGCTTCGCCGAGGTCGTCGCCGTCGCAGGCCTCGGCTCCCCCGAGGACGCCATCCCCACACACGGGGGTCGTGTTGTTGGTGTTGTTGAGATTGTTGGTGTTATTGAGATTGTTTACGTTGTTGAGATTGTTGGTGTTGTTGAGATTGTTGTTGTTGATATTATTAACGTTGTTGATATTATTAACATTATTTAAATTGTTGGTGTTGGTTGGGGAATTGTCATTGTCACAACCGAACAGGCCGATGATGAGCAGGATGAACCAGTGTTTGCGCATGTATACCTCCATGTGTCGAAACTGAGTGCCCCGGGTAATAACGTCTGTTATCCCCTGTGAAACGGGACATAGCACTGGAAAAAAGCATTTTCAAGAGAAAAATAACGCACGTTGCACAACGGGTGGTTTTTGTGCCTTTCAAGTTCAGCTTTACGAAGGGGGTTGTTTTCTGTTACTTCACGCAATGAAGGAGGAACAATCCATTATGATCGAAAAAACCATCACTTCCCTCGTCGAGGCCTGCGATCCGAAGGCCGCCGCGATTCTTCAGAACGAAGACGAGCGTCAGACTGCGGTCCTGCGCATGATTCCTTCGGAAAACTACGCGAGCCCGGCCGTGCGCGCGGCGCTGGCTTCCACGCTCTCGAACAAGTACGGCGAAGGCTACGCCGGTCGCCGGTATTATCAGGGGCAGAAGAACACCGACGCCATCGAGCTGCTCGCCATCGAGCGGGCCTGCCGGTTGTTCGGCTATCCCCACGCCAACGTGCAGGCCCTGTCCGGGGCGCCGGCCAACCTCGGCGTGTACACTGCGTTTTTGAAGCCGTTTGAAGGCCGCATCATGGCCATGCGCCTCGATCACGGCGGCCACCTGACCCACGGCAGTCCCGTGTCGGTCACCGGCCAGTGGTTCGAGATCATGCACTATGGCTGCAACGAAAACGACGTGCTCGACTACGACGAGATCCGCAGGATGGCCATCGAGTTCAAGCCCAACGTGCTCGTCTGCGGCTACACCGCCTATCCGCGCACCATCGACTTCGCCGCGTTCGGGGCCATCGCCCGCGAGGTCGGCGCGATCAGCCTCGCCGACGTCTCCCACATCGCGGGGCTGATCGCCGGCGGTGCCCATCCGAGCCCGTTCCCGCACATCGACGTCGTGACGTTCACCACGCACAAGACGCTGCGTGGACCCCGGGGCGCGATCATCCTCTCCCAGAAGCCCGAGCACGCCGAGGCCATCGACAAGGCCGTATTCCCGGGGCTCCAGGGCGGACCTCACTTCGCGACGATCGCCTCCCTGGCCGTGGCGCTGCACGAGGCCGAGTCCGACGGCTTCCGCTCCTATTCCGCCCAGGTCGTCAAGAACGCCCAGGCGCTGGCTGCCCACCTGATGGAGAAGGGTTACCACGTGTCCTCCGGAGGCACCGACAACCACCTGCTGCTCGTGGACGTGCGCAAGTCCGCCAGCCTGCCCGGCAAGCGCGTCGCGGAGCTCCTCGAGGATGTCGGCATCGTGCTCAACTTCAACACCGTGCCCAACGCGTCGGACCGCCAGAAACCGCTGTTCCCGGACGGCATCCGGATGGGCACGCCGTGCCTGACCACGCGGGGCATGAAGGAGAACCACATGGCCGCGGTCGCCGACTTCATCCACCTGGCCATCTCGAACATGAAGACCGGCAAGATCGAGAAGGACGACAACCCCTGGAAGGATCCCGCCGTGACCGGGAAGCTCGCCGCGGACATCCGCGCCTTCGCGCTCTCCTTCCCGACGTTCACGTGGTGATATCATGAAAAAAAGAGCACTCGTAATCGTCATGGACAGCGTCGGAGTCGGCGCCGCGATCGATGCGGCAGACTACGGCGACCTGGGCGCAGACACCCTGGGTCACATCGCGGAGACCTTCGCCGAATACCAGATGCCGTTCTCGCTGCCTAACCTGGCCGCCTGGGGGCTGGCCAACGTCCATCCGATGCCGCAGCATCCGCCGGCGTCTGCGCCGCGTGCGTGCTGGGGCACCATGCGCCCGGCCGCCCACGGCAAGGACACCACCGTCGGGCACTGGGAGATGGCCGGACTGATCCTGACGGAGGCCTTCTCCACGTACCCCGACGGCTTCCCGAAGGAGATCGTCGATCAGTTGGAGAAGCTCACCGGCCACACCTTCATCGGGAACAAGGCGGCCTCCGGCACCAACATCATCGACGAGCTGGGCGTGGAGCACCTCGACACCGGCTCGATCATCCTCTACACCAGCGCCGACAGCGTGATCCAGTTGGCCGCGCACGAGGAGATCGTGCCCATCGAGGAGCAGTACCGGGTTTGCAGGCTGGCGCGCCAGCTGGGCGACCGCTACCGCATCGGCCGGGTCATCGCCCGTCCCTTCGTGGGCGCCCCGGGCTCGTTCTCGCGCACCTCGCGGCGCAAGGACTTCTCGATGGATCCCTCGCAGCCCACGATCCTCAATGCCATCGTCGATGCGGGTCTCCCGGTCGTGGGGGTCGGCAAGATCTACGACATCTTCAACGGCAGGGGCATCTCGAAGAGCCACAAGACCGAGAACAACGCCGAGGGCATGCACAAGACCCTCGAGTTGTGGGACACCTTCGAGGAGGGCCTGCTGTTCGTCAATCTCGTCGACTTCGACATGCTCTACGGCCACCGCAACAACTGGCGCGGCTACGGCGAGGCCCTCATGGAGTTCGACGCCTTCCTGCCGCGGCTCTTGGCCCTCGTGAAGCCCGGCGACCTGATCATGATCACGGCCGACCACGGCAACGACCCCACGTTCCCGGGCACCGACCACTGCCGCGAGAACGTCCCCATTCTTGCCATGCGCGCGCCCGAGCCCGGCCTGCCGCTGGGCGAGCGCCGCACGTTCGCCGATCTCGCCGCCACCCTCGGCGCCCACCTGGGCGTCCCCTGGGAAGGCCCCGGCGTCCCCTTCTTCAAGTAGCTATCGGATCTGGCTGTCGGTGCTCATGCCGAAGTTCACGGCGTTGCCGTGGTTGAGGTCGACGTTGAGACCCATCGGGAAAAATCCGTTGAAGTTGTAGTAGCGGGAGAAGGTGCCGAAGTACTGCAGCCAGGAGTTGGCCTCGCCGTGATCGCGGATCATGCGGGCCAGGTCGAAGGACACGCCGACGTACAGGCTGCGGGTCTCGTAGGCGTCGGTGCCCAGGCTCTCCTTTGAGCATCCGTCGTTGACCTCGTAGCACCGCGTGAAGTAGCCGAGGTCCAGGCGCAGGTAGCGCAGCGGATTGCGGCGGGAGAGGCCCAGACCGCCCAGGCGAAGGTGGAACGTGATCACCTGGCCGGAGTAGTCCGTCGCGAAGTCGAACTTGTTGGGGTTGGCCGAGCTCATGAAGCCGGGCGAGTACAGCACGTGGGTCGAGAAGTCGAACAGGTCGTCGGCCGCGGGCCACAGTTCCTGCGACAGCGCGAGCAGCACACCCACGGTGTTGGCGATCAGATCCGTGTAGGAGAACCCGTAGACCGAGGCGAAGCCGTCGCCGATCTCGACGGCGACCGAGCCGAACCAACTGAGCCCGGCGCCGAAGAAGGCGGCCTTGCGGTGATCCCCGGGATAGACGGCATCAAAGTAGGTCGTGAACAGCCTTGAGCCCATGTAGAAGCTCCAGGCATGCCCCATCTTGTCCGCGCCGCCGTGGGTGTTGTGCCGCTGGAACCAGCCGTCGGAGCCTGCCTTGAAGTGGGTGGTGTCCCCCCACTCCCACATCTGCATGCCCAGCAGCGTCGCCAGGGCCGGGATGAAGGCGTAGGCACCGACGGTGGAGACGGTCGGGTTGCGGGCCAGGAGTCCGGGCCGTGCAGGGGTCGGCTGCGGGGTCACGACCTCGATCTGCGGGACCTCCGCAGGCTGTGGTTTTTCGTCGGCCGCCGGAGGCGGCAACTGGGAGAACTGCAACTGCAGGATCAGCAGGAGGATGTGCATGGGATGCGATGCCTATTCCACGTCCAGGGCGTACACGAAGGAGGACTTGGGGTGGCGCAGCCAGCGCTCGGCGATGAGCGCGAACGGGATCTTGCCCTCGTCGACGTAGTCCTTCACGAGCTTCTCTCCGCCGGCCTTGTCGCCGGTGGCCTTGATTTTGGCCGAGATCGTCATGAGCTTCTCGATGGCGGCAGGGAACTTGTCGAGGTGGATCACGAAGGCACCCTTGTCGGTGCCGTTGGCGGCCATGGCGTCGGCCTTCCACTCGATGGCGCCTTCGTCCATGAGATAGCCGACGTGGATCGCGGCCAGCTGGCTGTAGGGCTTGGGGTTCTTCGACTCCGTGTACATGCCGCGGGAGATGTGACCCATGCTCCAGATGATCGCGTCGAGGAGGGCGGCCTTGGCCTCGTCGGCCGTCAGCAGGTTCTTCGTCACGAGGAAGTTGATGAAGTGCAGGGCACCGGTCTGGGCCTTGAGCTCCTCGAGGGTGGTCGAGAGGGCGCCGCCGAAGACCTCGTCGTCCTTCTTTCCTTTGACCTTGTATTCGTGGGACGGGCCGAGGTTGTGGGCGGCTTCGTGCAGGATCGTGCCGAGCATGCCCGGCAGGCTCTTGTCGGTCAGCGAGGCCAGGCTCTCCCTGGTGAACAGGCTCTGCGCCTGTGATGCACGGATGGCCATGCTGTCGGGGTCGGTGTAGAGGTTGGCCATGACGATGGTGCGTCCGCGGCCCTCGTTGGCCACGGGGCCCCAGTTGGGCAGGCTCTGGCCGATGGTCGCGCCCATGCCGTCGCGGTCGTCGCCGGCGTTGAGCACGATGTCGATGAAGTCGGGCATCGCGAAGTTCACGGTGCGGGCCTTGTACGGCGCTCCGGCGAGCCGGGCCAGCTCGTTCTCCATGTCCTGCCGGACGGGGTTGAGCTTGTCCTGCCACACGGCGAAGTCGGGGTTGATGCGCGAGAACGTCAGGTGGAAGCCGGCCTTGAGGTTGCAGGGCTCCCAGTAGGTCTCATCGGGGGCCACGCGCACGTACCACTTTGAATTGCGGCCGTTCATGGCGGCCCATTTCTCGTCGACGGGCTCCCACTTGTTGTCGGTGAAGGCGGCGGCGGCGGCACCCAGGTAGGCGATCAGGGCGGCCTCTTCCTTGGCGTCGAGGGCGGCGGCGGCGGCCTTCAGTTCGGTCGAGATCGCCGTCATCTCGTCGGCGTAGGCCTGCGTGTAGGGCACGGCTACGAGCTGGTCCTTCTCCGGGCGCACCACGGTGAAGGGCGCGCGGAGCTTCGCGTCGGCGTGCTTCTCGATGACGGCGCAGAACGCGTCGTCCTTCTGAAGCTCGGCGGGGTACACGTCCACGGGCACCTTGTCGACGCCGGGGATGGCGCGGCAGGCTGGATTCTTCTCGGTCTTGGGCCCCTCGCAGGACACCGAGCGGTTGCGGGCGAACACCCGGCGCGAGGCCGCGTCGGTCTCAGGGATCTTCGCGTAAAGGCCCGTCAGGCCCTTCTGGCGCTCATACAGTTGGTCGATCAGGGCGGCGACCTTCTGCATGTGCTCGACGAACTTCTTCTCGCCGTCGCCCAGCTTCAACTTGTTGTACACCAGCGTCGGGCGGCCCTGGTCGAGCTCCTCCCACATCAGTTTGATGCGGGTGGTCTCTGCTTCGTCCTTGCCCTCGGGCGGGGCAGGCGCGGCCTTGACGATGTCCTCGTAAGCGTCGGTGAAGGCCTGCGTGAACACGCCGTCCTCGGCGTAGACCGGTGCGGCGTCGTAGAACAGCAGGGAAACGATCTCGGCCGGATCCACGGTCTTGTTGGCGTTGGCGTCGGAGACCCAGAACAGCGGCATGTTCAGGCGCGCTGCCACAAGGTTGAACGTGGCCCGCTCGACGCGGTCGAACGTGAGCGCGGACGGTCCGGCGGGTTTCTGTTCACCGGGTTTCTGTTCTGCCGGTTTCTGTTCACCGGGCTTCTGTTCAGCGGGCTTCTGTGCGTTCTCGACGCCCGGCTTCTGCGCAGGTGCTTCCTTGGCCTTCTTTTGACCGCACGCGGCCGTCGTCGCCATCAGACTTGCCAGCAACCAATGTTTCCAGTGTTTCATGAGTGGTCCCTCGATTCCTTTCGCGCCGGGCCGATGCCAGTCCGCGCACGGCGAGTCTATTCAATCCCACCGCATTTTCAACCATGGAAATCGTCCGGATCTTTCGGAACCGTGAACCGGGTCACACTGCAGGGGGGCCGGGAGCTGGTCGCGCGTCTCTTCGGACAGTTCGGAGGCCAGTTCGGAAAGGCTCCAGCGGCACAGACGACCTTCGCGCAGGCGCCTTTGGGAGAGCCGGGCCGCCGCCGTGCGCCCCACCAGAAGCCGCCAGTCGTCCTCGTCAAGGGTATTGGCGTCCACGGCCAGCCCCAGCGAGAGGCGCTCCGGGCCGGTGAGCCGCCGTCCCGCGCCGCAGGTGAGCACACCGGCGGGCGAGATGCGCCAGCGCTCGGGACCACAACGTGCCAGGGCGTCGTCGGGCCGCTTCAGGGTTTGAACCACGGGGAAGATCAGGATCAGAGGAAGGGTGACCAGCGGTTTGGAGAGGAAGCGTCGCATGCCTCCATTATCGTGCCATGCCGCCGTCGGTTGCGCGTTTGGCGCGACTATGTTAATGATGCGCTTCTCCGGAAGGGGTTTTTTACGGAATGCGCTGGCTTGGCTTGGACATAGGACAAAAAAGAATCGGCGTCGCCGTCTCGGATGAGGCTGAAATGTTCGCATTTCCATTGACTGTTATCCAGCGCACCTCCCTGGGTGCCGACGTGAAGGCCGTGCTGGCCCTGATCGCCGAGCACGGGGTCGCCGGCGTGGTCGTCGGTGAGCCGCTGGAGATGTCCGGCAAGGTCGGCGCCGCAGTCCTGCGCACACGCGTCTTCACCGACGCGCTGCGCCTGCAGTACGGCGGGGAATTGATCTTCGTGGACGAGCGTTTCTCCACCGTCGAGGCAGAGCGGGTCCTGTTGTCGGCGGACACCTCCCGTGCGCGCCGCAAGCAGGTGGTGGACAAGGTGGCAGCCTCCGTGATCCTGCAGCAGCACCTGGAGCGGAAAAAGGCATGATTTCCAAGAAGAACGTCGCCCTGATCGTGACCGGCCTGACCGTCCTGGTGGCTGTGGCGGGCCTGTTTACGGCCTGGCGCTGGTTTGCCGCCTATCCGCACAAGCGCCTCTCCGACAGTTCCGAGATCGTCGAGATCGAGGTCCCCCGGGGGGCGGCCTTCTCCGAGGTCGTCCGGCTTCTGTATAAAAATAAATTGATTGAGAAACCCACGCTGTTTCGGCTCTACACCATGTGGGAGCACGGGTCCATCACGGTGCAGCAGGGCTCCTACCAGTTTCGTCGTGACGACACCCCCGCGCAGATCGTCACCAAGTTGAAGGCCGGCCCGAAGTTGTTTCTGGTGTCGGTCACCATCCCGGAGGGCAAGCACCACCTCGAGGTCGCCAGACTGCTGGCCGACGCCGGTGTCGCCCCCGAAGCCGAGTTGATTGCGGGCATGAAGAACGAGCAGTGGCTGCGCGAGCTCGACCTCAAGGCGCCCGACATGGAGGGCTACCTGTTCCCGGAGACCTACCGGTTCCGGAAGAACACGCCCGTGAAGAAGGCGCTGTTCACGCTCGTGGGCCAGCACAAGAAGGTGTGGACCCAGTTGATCCGCACGCATCAGACGGGCCTGCGGCGGCTGCAGGGCAAGTTCAACTTCAACTCGCACCAGATCGTCATCATGGCCAGCCTCGTCGAGAAGGAGACCGGCGTCTCCTCCGAGCGGCCGCTGATCGCCGGCGTCTTCTTCAACCGGCTCTCGTTTCCGGGCTTCCCCAGCCGGCTGCTGCAGACAGACCCCACGATCATCTACGGCTGCACCGTGGCCGAGAACAAGAGCGCGGCCTGTCGCGAGTTCGCCGGCCGGATCCGGCGGATCCACCTGCTTGACAAGGATAATCAGTACAGCACCTACACCCATCCGGGGCTGCCGCCGGGACCGATCTGCAACCCCGGCCGGGCGTCCCTGACCGCGGTGTTCGCGCCCTCGGACACCAAATACCTGTTCTTTGTGGCCAAGACCCCCGGCGGCGAGCACCAGTTCTCGGCGACGCTGGAAGAACACCAGAAGGCCGTCGACAAATACATTCTCAAGAAAGGCAACGACTGATGAGCGAAAACACCCCCCCGAGCAACCCCGCGAACAAGAACCTGCCGTTTCCCCTGCGCATCCCGCCCGAGGTCGCCGGCGGCCGCTACGCCAACGTGTTCATCATCAACCACACGGACAACGAGTTCATCCTCGACTTCGGGCTGCAGGCCCCGGGTCTCGAGGAGGTGACCGTCTTCAACCGCGTGATCATGACTCCGGCGCTCGTAGAACGCTATCTCGGCGTGCTCACCGAGAGCTACCGCAAATACCAGAACAACCTGGCCGCGGCCGCCGCCAAGAAGCCCACCGGTCCCGCCAACTGACCTCTGTATGCGCCCACCGGCTCCACGGTTGCTCCCTGGCCGCCATAGGCCCTCCCACGATCCAACACCTCGCCGGATGCTCCGCCCCTGGCTTTTTGACGTGAAAAATGACGCGTTCGGGAAGGTGTGCTAGGTTACCTTCGTTTCCCGCGTGCCGGGGAAGGGGATTTTGTGTGTAGATGAATTCGATTTGGCTGATACTCGCCCTTCTGCAGACCCAGACGACGCCAAACTCGGCGGAGAAGTGGCGCCAGAACTGGCTGAAGATCAGCGAGAACACCAACACGCGGGGCAGGCTTTCGCCGACCTGGCACGGCCAGACGCGCCCGGAAGCTCGTTCTGGCGAGGATCCCGGCGCCCGCCCCGCAGGGAAGCCCGAGCCCAAGCCTTCGGCCAAGCCCGGAGAAAAAACCCTGCCGACGGCCGAGCGGCGTCCGATCGTGACCGGCACCGCACAGCCCGTGGGGCCGCGTCCCCCGGGGGCC
>JAHITJ010000109.1 GCA_018817795.1 Myxococcota bacterium
CGCCGCAGTTGTTGGGATCGGAGAACAGGTCCACGCAGCCGCCGGAGTAGCAGACCTTGGGCGACTCGCAGGGACAGGGGGATGCGCAGGTGGAGTGTTCGTCGGTGCTCCCGATGCAGACCTTGGGAGTGACGCAATAGGCGGAGCAGGGGCCCGTCGTGACGTTGTTATTGTTGTTGTTGACGTTGGAGGTGTTGTTGCTTTCGCTTTTCTTGCTGGAAGCGCAACCGACAACGAAAAGAACTGCTACGAGCATCAGACCGAGGTGTTTCATGGGGGGCACCCTCCTTTGGTAGAAAATTCATACCACAACATTGCCCGCGGACAAGAATTTTTCCTGAAAATGTTTTCAGGTAACAACTGTTATTGCGATGGATGTCGCAAATGACGGGTTTTCCTTGAAAAAATTGAAATCACGAACTCAGCGGGAGGGGGGTTCCCATGCGGGCATCGACGCGGTGCCCTTGAACAGGAGGGCCGAGGCGCCGCCCACGAGGGGGCTGATATAGATTCCGGCGGGGGTGGCTTCGCTGCCGTGGGAGTCGTAGGCGATCAGGTTGCAGTGGGGGCTCCAGGTCGGGTTCTCCGCGTCGGCGGCGCCCTGGGGCGTGACCTGCCAGCCCTGGGCGGTGGCCACGTTGTAGACGTAGATGACGCTCTCGTTGCCGATCAACTGGGTGAAGGCCAGGTACTCGCGCTCGTCGGACTTGCACCACCGCGGCGTGAACGTGCGGTTGGGCGTGGCGAGCAGCAGCTTCTGGTCGGAGCCGTCGGCGTTCATGACGTAGATCTGGGCGCGGCCGTTGCGGGCCGACACGAAGGCCACCCGGCGGCCGTCGGGGGAGAAGGCCGCGCTGGTGTCGATGTCGTGGTGGGTGGTCAACTGCTTCTCGATGCGCCACTTGCGGGTCGTCTCGAAGTCGGACTTCAGCACGAACACGTCGGGGCTGCCGGCGTGATCCATGGTCAGCGCGATCCGCAGGCCGTCGGGGGTGAACGTGGCCGAGTGGTTCATGCCCGGCATCGCGCTGATGCGGTGCGGCGCGCGGGAGAGATCGGCGGGCACGAGGTACAGATCCTGGTTGTTGCGGATGTGCGAGGTGAACAGGATGTACCGGCGGTCGGGGGACCACACGGGGCTGCGGTTCATGGACGTGGAGAACCCGGCCAGGATGCCCTTGTCGAGGGCGCTCTCGGCGTTGCCTGCGTCCACGGTCATCATGCGGATCACGCTGCGACCGGGGCCCTGCTTCTCGACGTAGGCCATGCGGCTGCCGAAGGCGGTGAACCTGCGCTTGAGGATCATTTTCATGATGTCGTTGGTCAGGCCGTCGAGGAGGCGACCCTGGCCCAGCGCGTCGATGCCGGCGGGGATGTCCACGGTGAGGGACCCGAGTTCGGCGCGCTTGACGCTGCGGACGGGGGCCCGCTGGCCGACCTTGACGACCAGCTGGACAGCCCCGGTCTTCTCGGTCGCCTCGAAGGTGAGCACCGTCCAGTCCGGGATCTGGTCCTCGGGCTTGTTGGCGGGCTCGGCCCTGGGGCCGAACTTCTCCTGGAACAGGAACATCGCGGTCAGTTTCAGGTTGCCGCGCACGCGCAGCATGAATTGGTAGATGCGGGCCTTGGTCTTGTCGCTGCCCTTGTTCTCGAGGACCATGTAATGCGGCGGCGGGGGCGGGCAGAAGCATAATTGATCAGGCGGACAGTTCGGGATGGGGCATTGGACGGCGGCCGCGACCGGGGTCCAGAGCAAAAGGGACAAGAAGAGGATGAAGGATCTCATGAAGCCTCCTGTTCGGCGGACGATCCGGTGGTCATGGAGACTCTTCCATGGCGGAGCCGGATTTGGCGCCGATGGTGACGGGGAAGATGCAGCCTCGCGAGGAGACGCATCCGACGATGCGGGACGGCGGCAGCACGGCCGCGGCCTGGGAAACGGAGTTGCGCACCGCGGCGTCGAACTGGGCGTTGCCGGAGCTGGCCACGATGCCCGCCAGGGACAGGGAGCCCGCGGCGCTGACCGTGATCTGGATGCGCGCGGAGAGCTCGGTGTCCTCGGGCAGCGACAGGCGCACCGAGCCCAGGCGGGCGTAGATGGCCGCGCGGACCTTCGGGCAGAAGCTCGAGGTCATCTCCGAGAGCGCGTCGGCCGGGCACGGGTCCACGGGGGCGCAGGGCGGGTTCAGGCAGGTGCCCGACGGCGACGTCGGGGCCATGTCATCGGTGCCGCCGGCGCCGTCCATGTCGGAGTTCTGGCAGCACGCGGTGCAGATCTTCGGATCGGCCAGGCACGGAGAGCAGGCGGCCTCGTCCATGTAGCGGCAGTCCACCACGCTCTCGGGCACGGCGGGGGCTTCCATCGTCGTCGTCTCCTCGGGGGCCGTCCTGTCGGGATCGGGCGTCTTGGACGAGTTCTCCACAGGCTTCTTCGGCGTGACCGCGCGCTGCGGCTTGCGGACGCGGCCAGCCTGGGCGGCGATGTCCTTGGGGTTTTCTTCCTGGATCAACTCCACAGGGATGGGTTTGGGCAGGGGAGGCAGGGCGCCCGGCCCACCGCTGCCGACCCAGAAGGACAGCACGAACAGCACGTGCAGCATGCCCGTGGCGCCGGCCGCGGCAGCTCTGGAGTTGTGAAGAAACGTCGGGATTCGCATGAATATCCATATACGCCGGGAACGCCCGGCGGGTTGGCGCACATTAACATACGTCGCGACAGGGATAAACCTTCATTTCCCATTTCCCTGCGCGATGCGGGATCAGAAAACTGTACATCGGGGGCGCGACTGTGGCAGCATCCGGGGAACCGGTGGATCTGTTGCCTGAAAAGGAGTCCTCATGTCCGAAAACATCCTCGCCCTGCCCGAGTGCACCCATCAGGGACTGCCCTTCGAGGAAGTCCTGCGGAAGCGCCGCTCCGTGCGGCACTACGCCGGGGACCCGATGACCCTCGCCCAGCTGGGCCAGTTGCTGTTCGCCGCCCAGGGGCAGGTCCTCGACGACGAGGGTCGTCAACTGCGCACCGCGCCCACGGCCGGCGGCACCTATCCGATGGAGCTGGTGGTCTACGTGCGCCAGGTCGACGGGGTGCCCACGGGGATCTACCGGTACCTGCCCGAGGTTCACGGCCTGAGGCTGTGCGCCGCCGGCGACATCTCCACGGAGTTGATGGAGGCCTGCCTGTTCCAGCCCTGGGTCGCCAAGGCCCAGGCGGTGGTGATCGTCACCGGCGTCCCCGATCGCATCCGGCCCCGCTACGGCGACCGCAGCGGCCAGTACATCTTCCTCGAGGCTGGCCACATCTCCCAGAACCTGCTGCTGCAGGCCACCTCCCTGGGCCTGGCCGCGGTGCCCGTCGGCTCCTTCACCGAGGAGCGCATCCAGGAGCTGCTCCACCTGAACCGCGCCTGGGAGACCATCGTCTACGTGATCCCGGTGGGGACGGAGTAGGACGGGTCGCGCGGGCGTGGGCCGGTCGCACCGACCGGCGGGCGGTGTATGGAAGGATCCGATTTCGATTTCGATTTCGATTTGGATTTCGATTTGGATCGGGACCCGGGCGCAGACGGGAAACCCATAATCCCCTTTCCCACATCCACATATGGACTGCGGGGGCTCTGCCACCGCGTTCTCTTCCCCGCCCCGGCGCAGCCGGCGCGGGGTGCCGCCGCAGGCGGGATCCGGCAAAGCCGGGGATCCGATTTCGATTTCGATTTCGATTTCGATCGGGAACCGGGCGTCAGGCCCTCGCGGGTCTCCCGGGCGCTGACCATGGCGAAATCGAGGAACCGGCGCCGGTCCTTGCCGTGTCGACCGGATGCCTCGGCGAGGTTCAACGTCACGGACGCCGTAGCACGCTGGAGCTGGTTCTTCAGATCCCCGCCGGCGCCCCACGGGAGTTGTGCGAGGAGCTCGTGGGTGGATACGACGGTCTTTCGGGTGAGCGTGAGGAGGAGCGGGTGAGATCTCCCTTTTTCACCAATACTGAAATTTTTTACTATTTCTGTAATTCTGAGGATTTTCAACACGAATTACCTGGATTTACCCCGTTGACAAGGTCGCCTTGTTTGTTATTTCTCCGACACCAACACGCATGGAAATGAATCCCCGTTTCCATGATTTCGTCGGCCGAAGCCGAAATGGAGACCCTGCAAGATGGCGTATTTCAACAGGAACTGGTCCCTGGACCACATCATCGAAGAGTTTCAATTCATGGCGTACTCCCTCGACGCCGAGGAGAAGACCCGCCACCTGGTCGCCCCCGTCACGGATTTCCTGGCCGGGCTCAACGCGATGAAGGCCGAAAAGAGCGCCGCGCGGGCCGAGCAGCTGCGGTTCACAGCGATGATCCATGCCGCCGATCGCGCCCTCGACATCGCCCTCTCCGGGCTGTCGGGCCAGGCCCGCGTGCTGGAGCGCGAGGATCCGACGATGAAACTGCTGGGGACGTTGCTCCCGGAGGGCCTCAACGCCGTCACGAAGTACTCCGGCCGCGGCGTGGAGGCCGAGGTCCTCATCGCCCGCAACCTGCTGGGCACGCTCTCGGGAATGGCTGCGGCGGCCAGCCTGACCGAACCCATGGCGAAGGTCAACGCAGCCTGCGACAAGGCCGATGCGGCGCTGACCCAGCTGCGGGCCGCCGACGCGCAGGTCGAACGGAACCGCACCAGCGAGAGCGACCTCGTCGAGCGCGCCTACACGACCTATCACTCCATCCACGCCGACTTGGTCAAGTTGCTCAACAACAACAAGCGCCTCATCAACACGTTTTTCCTGACCTGAGCGCGTGTTTTTCACGGCTTTGGCAGGCCGAGTCCATCGCACGAACCGCTCGCGACGGGACGCGCCTTCTCTGATCCTCCCATAGCCCGCTGGCGCCGGTCAGCGGCTGCCGCGATCTTTCACACCCGCGGAAACCGCGCCGCGCCGGGGTTCGTGACGGATCCCGGCGCCCGCTGGCGGTTGATCTCAGGCGCCGGATTTTCACACGGGCCGTTTCCCGCGGTTCCTGAAGCGCACGGGAGGCGTCGGACCTCATTACCCCGGGTCACCGGGGACCGCGGGATCCCGTGGCGGCTGCCGGCGCAGGTTTTCGGGGTCTGCGACGTTCCGCGGTGACCCAGGACGCAGGTTTTCCGGCGCGCGGGGGATCCGCCGCAGCCGGGAAACCCATAATCCCTTGTCCCACCTCCACATATGGACTGCGGGGGCTCTGCCACCGCGTTCTCTTCCCC
>JAHITJ010000110.1 GCA_018817795.1 Myxococcota bacterium
CAACTTGGCGTGCTGCGGGTTGGAGATGCGACCGAAGTCCAGGACCACGCGCGACAACTCGTGCGATTTTACCGGCAGGGGGGCGCCGTCGGCGGCCTTGACCTGCGCGAGCACGTCGGTGCCGTCCTCAGAGAGCGCCGACACGGGCGCCCGGGGCGAGCGCACCGTCACGAACCCGGTCGGCGAGGCGTGGCCCAGCGTGCTGGTGAAGCTCCAGGTCGTGAGCACCCGTGCGCCGGCGGGGGCGTCCACCAGGACCAGCTGGGCCCGGTCGAAGAACGAGGTCTCGAAGATCACCTCACGCAACTTCAGGCGGTATTCGCCCTTCACGGCGGCGAAGCTCCCCAGTTCATACATGTTGTCGCCGTAGTGCTGCGGCGCGAACACGTTCAGTCCGTAGCCCAGCGGGGAGCCGCTGAGATCCGTATGGTACCTGAATTGCGTGCCATCGTAGAGGTAGGCGTACGGGCAGGATCCGCGTCCGCCGCGCCGGATGTAGGGCTGCCGCACGCAGCGGCTGTAGTCCCAGGCGCAGCCGGCGTTGCACGACAACGTCCCGCTCATGTAGCCGAAGTTCTGGCACGTGGTCTTCACGGGAAGCCTGGGCTCGCACTGCTCGGGCGCGGTGACGACGCCGTCGCCGCAGTCGCAGGGGTCACCCTTGCCGTTCTTGTTGCGGTCCTTCTGATCGGCGTTGGGGTGCCGCGGGCAGTTGTCGCTGGCGTCGGGCACGCCGTCACGATCGGTGTCGGGCGGCGGCGGCGGTGGTGGCGGCGGTGGTGGCGGCGGCGGGTCGGACTTCATCGCGGCCTCGTCGGGCGGCGGGGTCAGGTCGGTCCCGACGAGCTTGCCGGTGCCCTCGTCGGGGGGGGCGTCCATTCCGCAGCCCATCTCCGCGCACATCCCGCCACACGGTGAGGTCCCCTCTCCGGCGGGGTCCGTGGTCAGGGTCTGGGGTTCGGACCTGAAGCAGGTCCATGCGGGAAGCAACAGAAACGCAGTGATGAAAAAGAGTTTAATGAAATTGAATCGTTTCATGAAATCCTCTGTGGGCCCGTCGGCGCCGCAACATTATAACCTTGGAGCCTGCATTGTGCGAAGCGGAATTTCACGCTTGCCCGAGGGCCGGTCCTGCAGTAAAAAGTTGACGCAACGAAAGGGATTGCCCATGAAAACCGCCAAGGACATTCTCGGGAAGGTCGATGGTTTTCCGCACCAAAAGCGTGTTCGGTTCATGATCGACCTCGGCAGGCAGGCCCCCCGGACGCCCCGGATCGCCGCCGCCCTGTCGGAACTGGAGGGTGGCACCTGCTACGAGCGGTGCCTGGCGCTTCACGCCTGTTACGGCAGCCGGGACGGCAAAGTCGTGCGCCGGGCGCTGGCCGACGCCTCGGCGACGGTGCGGGGGCAGGCCCTCACGCTGGCGGTGCGGATCCTGCCCGACGAGGATCTGTGCGACGCCCTGTTCGACGCACCAGGCCAGGATCGCAAGACGCTCCTGGGCGGGCTGATCCGCCGCGGCCGGCTGTCGGCCATCGATCGGTTCGCGGATCGGCTGGCGCTGGAGAACGATCGCAGGCTGGCCGAGGTGCTTCCGCGCGCCGCCTCAAAGACCGTGGCGCGGCATCTCGAACAGTGGAGCTCCATGGCCACACCCACCCACTGGCGGATCTTGGCCCGCTTTCATGCAGGGACCGCCACCGGGGAGTTGTATGCCCGTCTCTCTGCCACCGACGCTGCCCTTCCGACCCTCTACGGGATTTATCGCGGCGTGCTCGAGGGGCTGGTGGAGCGCCATCCTGACGTGGCCCTTTCCCTGATCGAGTTCGCCGGCACCTACGACTTTAGACCCCCGGTAGCCCTGCTGCAGAAGTTGTTCCGGCTGCGGCCGGTGCCAACGGTGTCACCGCTGGTGGCGCACCCGGATGCGAGCGCGCCGTCTCCGGCCGCGCTGGGCAGGCTTGATGCCGCGCACCTGAGGTTGATCCTGCGCGAGCGTCCCGAGCTGGTCCGTCAGGATATGTCGTGGTTCCACCGGCTGCCGCCGGCGGTGCGCGACGAACTCTATGTACGCCACCGGTGCGCGCTGGCCGACGCCGAGTGCCGGCTTTCGCCGGAGGTCATCGCCCGGCTCTCGAAGCCGCACCGGCAACAGGAGGCCAGGACGCACCTGGCGCTGCCGTCCCTGGCCGCAGATCGGGCCGCCCGCATTCGCTATGCGGCGTTTCTTCCGTGGGAGGAGGGCTTCGCCTTCCTGGAGCCGTTCCTGTCCCACAGCGACGCGGACCTGCGCGCCGGGGCGCTTCAGGCGCTGGTGCAAATGACGGCCTACGAGCCGGCCCACCTCGGGAGGACGCTGGCCGTGCTCGCAGCCCGAAAGAACGAGCAGGATCCTGTGCGCCAGGAGCTGTTCCGTGCGCTGGCGGCGTTCCCTCCCGGCCGCTTTGACGAGGCACATCTCGACCGGTTGGAGTCGATCATCCGGGCCGCGCTGGACGCCACCGACATCTCCTGGGTGACCTCCGGGCTCGTGCAGCAGGTCGTGGCCCGGATCCTGCCGCGATTTCCGGCCTGGGCCGCCCGCCAGCTCGCGATCACCGTCGCCGAGCGCGGGGTGCTGGGCATCCCCGACATGGAGCGGCGCATCGACGACTCGCAGATGCAGGCGCTCTGTCCGCACCTGAACCCGGTGGTGAAGACCTGGGCCGGCCGGGAGCGCGAGTACTTCCTGGTCATCCTGGCGCAGCGGCTGGGCCGTCGCCTTCGCGTCTTTCCGGAGCTGGTGCGGCTTCTGGAGCGGATCGTCACGGATTCCAAGGTCCAGATGCACGCCGGGGAGGCCGGAGCCTTGCTGTGGCGGTGGCAGCCCGAGCTCTGGCGGGAGCTGGTGCCGCGGATGGTCCACGACGATCCGAGCTGCCTGGCGCTGTCCTGTGTGGTCCGCTTCGCCAACGCCCACCGGCAGGATCTGCTCACGCCGTACCTGGACGCCAAAAAGATGCCGAAGGGCCGCTTTTCCACCGGAAAGACGGCCTGGTTGCTGCCGGTCTACGATGGCTTCGGGCGCTGGACCCGCAGGCAGCAGCAGGCGTTTTCCCGGCTCCTGGTCGGCGTCGCCTCCGAGAAGGATCGCGACGCGCCGGCCGTCGCGGGGGCTCTCTCCCGGCTGGCGCGCATCCCGGAGGCCGACGTGGCCGCCGTGGAGGGGCTCGCCAACTGCGAAATCCTCTTCACCCGCAACCTGGCCATCGCGGCGCTGGCGCGCTGGGACGACGATGCCGGGCTGCCCGAGTTGACCCGCTGCATGCAGGACGATCGCGCCCAGATCGCGATCTACGCGGTGCTGCGGATGATCCGCCGCATGAGCCCCGCGGCGGCCCTGGCGTTTTTGCAGACGGTGCCGCTCTCAAGGGTGACGGTCGCCAAGGAGGTGCTGCGCCTGGCAGGCTCCCTTCGCACCGAGGCGGCCCTCGCCTTCGTGCTCGGGGAGGAGGCGCGCCAGGAGCACAAGGACGTGCGCATCGCGATCTTGAGGGCCCTGTGGAACTTCCTGGACCGTCCGCCGGTCTGGGACCTGCTTCTCCGCGTGGTGCGCGACGACCTGCCCGAGGTCGCCTTCCAGTTGGCCGGCATCCCCTTCGACGAGCTTGACGCCGGTGGCCTGGAACGTTTCAACGGGCTGGTCACGGAGCTGCTCGCCCGGGGCGGTCCCGACGAGCGTGTCCCCGTGCTCACCGGGTTGCGGGATCGTCCGTTGTTCGAGGTGCAGCCGGTGCTCGCACGGCGGCTGGCCGGGCTGTGTGACACCGGGGTGCCCCCCGAGCGGCGGCTGGCCGCGTCCGTGCTGCTGAAGTTCACGATGCCGGGCACCGAGGCGGCCGGGATCCTGCATGACACGGTCGCGCAGCTGGCCGGTTCGCCGGAGAAGCTCACCGCCCTGGTGGAGGCCGCCTGCTGGGCCGCCGCGATGCGTCTGCGGCATCTGGGGGACCTGATACGCCCTGTCATCGAGCGGCTGGGCGCCGATCCGGCCCGCGTGCACGTGGCCGCCCGACTGGCCGCCTGGACCCAGCCCCCGCCGGTCGTGTCGGCGCTGTTCGACGCCTGGGCGGCGACCGGGTGCTTCAGGGCCCACGTCCTGCTCGCGCTCCACGACGACGCCGGCGACTGGGTCCAGGCCCGCCCTCCGGACCAAATCCACGCCATCGAGACGGCGCTGTCCACGAGTCCCCACGTGCCGCTGCGCCAGGTCGCGCTGTCGCTGCTGGTCGCGCTGGCCGACCGCGCCGGCAACTACGACGTCTCCCGCCGGGCGCGCCTGCTGGCCTTCCGCGACGATCCCGCCGTGGAGGTCGCAGCCCCCGCCGCCTTCGTGATTCTGCCGCCGCTTCCACCACCGACACACTAGAGGTTCAATGAGTTGTTTGGGGGGCATCCTGATCGCGTCTCGCCCGTTTCTCAATCACGGAACCGGAAAAAATCAAGGATTGACGGTTCATTTTTCAGTTAAAAACTTTGGAAAGTGTCAAAAACTGTCATCTCTGAAAAACTGTGGTAGAAGCACCTTGGAAGGAGGTGCCGGCCATGGTCGGACTTACCAACAAGAAGGCTGTTCGCCTGCTGCGGCTGCAGGAGCGGCTCATCATGGGAAAAGAGGTCTACCCGCCTGATCTGGCGCGCGAGCTCCATGTGAGCCTGCGCAGCGTGCAGCGCGATCTGGCGGATCTGCAGAAGACCGATCTGGCGCTGAGGACCCATGAGACGCCCGACGGGCGCCAGGTGTGGTCCGTGATGCCGTCGCAGCGCCAGTTCGACGTGAAGATGACGACGATGGACCTCGTCGTGGCGCGGTTGGCGCTGGGCATGTTCCATAAATACCAGGGCACCGGCCTGGAGGACTTCCTGGCCGAGCTCGCCGAGAAGGTGTCGTCCAAGCTCGAGAGCGCTGCGGGCACCAAGAAGCTCAACCTGACCGGCAAGCTCATGGCCCGTCAGCCGTTCACCCGCGACTTCACGACCTCGAGCGACATCTTTGAAGAGGTCCTGACGGCGCTGCTCAACGGGAAGAAGCTCGAGATGGACTACGCCGGGCTGCGCGGCGAAACGCGCAGGCACATCGTGCATCCGTACACGCTGCTGGCCTATAAAAGCGGGCTGTACGTGATCGGACGTTCGGAGTCGGTCCGCGACGGGCTGCCGCGCGTGTTCGCCATCGAGCGCATCTCCGCCTGCGTGCACCTGCGCAAGGAGCCTTCAGAGGTGCCACCGGACTGGGATCCCGAGGCGTTCGTGCCCTTCTGGGGCGGCCTGCTGCCCGGCAAGGAGCAGAAGGTCCGCCTGCGCTTCGTGCCCACCCTGGCGCCGTACGTCCAGAAGCTGCGCCTGCCCGAGAACTCGCGCCTGACGCGCGGACCCGCCGGGAGCCTCGATCTGACGCTGCACGCGGTCATCAACGAGGAGTTCATCACCTGGGTGCTGGGCTTCGGCCCCGCCGTGCAGGTCATCACTCCGCGACGCCTGCAGGAGCAGATGTGCGACCAGCTGCGCGCCACCCTCGCGCAGTACGAGACCGCCTGACGCCCGAGCTTTGTCGCCGTTTTTTAGCAGACTACGGAGAAGACGGAGAGGGAGCGGAGCAGACGGACCCGTTTGGGTTCGGTAGGGTGCTTCCTCCCCCAACATGACTCCGTTTTTTCTGTTCTTCAATCTGTCTTTTCTGCAGTCTCTTCAAATTCAGGAGAAGGTGCCCACCGGGCCGTCGATGAGGAGCCTGGCGCCCGTGGCGGCCACGACGTCGTCGACGGTGGTCCAGGAGGCGACCTCGCACAGGCGAAGCCCGGCCGGCGTCACGCGGATCACGGCCATGTCCGTGACGATGAGCGTCACCACGCCCGCGCCGGTCAGCGGCAGCGTGCACGCCTCCAGGATCTTCGGGTTGCCGTCCTTGTCGGTGTGCTCCATGGCGGCCACGACCTGCCTGGCGCCCACGACCAGATCCATGGCGCCGCCGATGCCCGGCACGAGCTTGCCCGGGATCGACCAGTTGGCGATGTTGCCCTGGGCGTCGACCTGCAGCGCGCCCAGCACGGTCATGTTGATGTGACCGCCGCGGATCAGGGAGAAACTGAGGAAACTGTCGAAGTAGGAGGCGCCCGGGATGGCGGTGATGGGGCCGCCGCCGGCGTTGATCAGATCCGGATCCTCCTGGCCCGGCAGCGGGGCCGGGCCGGCGCCCAGGATCCCGTTCTCGCTCTGGAAGAACACCCGGATGCCCTCCGGGATATGGTTGGCGACCTCCACGGGGAGGCCGATGCCGAGGTTGACGTAGTCGCCGTCCTTGAGCTCCTGGGCGATGCGTTTTCCGATGAGCACTCTTTTGGCGTCGCGATCCAGCATGTCACGCCCCCTTCCTGACGAGGTACTGCACGAGGGCGCCCGGAGTGACGACCTCCTCGGGGTCGATCTGCCCCGGCTCCACGATCTCGTCGACCTCGACGATGGTGATGGGCGCGCCCATGGCCATAATCGGGTTGCTGTTGCGGGCCATCTTTGAATAAACCAGGTTACCCAGGGTGTCGGCCTTCCGGGCCTTGATCAGCGCCACGTCGGCGCAGATCGGGCGCTCGAGGATGTAGGATTTTCCGTTCTCGGTGAGGGTCTCCTTGCCCTCGGCCACGGGCGTGCCCACGCCCACGGGGCTGAAGATGCCGCCCAGGCCGGCCCCATGGCAGCGGATACGCTCCATAAGGATACCCTGGGGCACGAACTCGATCTCGAGCTCCTTGTTCTTGTACTGCGCCTGGGTGGTCTTGTTGGTGCCGATGTGGCTGACCTGGCAGCTCTTCACCGCCCGGGCCGTGATCAGGCGGCCGATGCCGCGATCATCGTAGTCCGTGGAGATGGCGATCAGGTGCAGGTTCTTCACGTCGGCCTCCACGAGGCAGTCGATCAGCCAGGAAGGAGCGCCGCAGGCCAGAAAGCCCGAGACCATGAGCCGGGAACCGGGCGCCACCAGGGCCGCCGCTTCCCGTCCGGAGATGATTTTTGCCATGAGAGTGGACTCCTTTCGCAGCGGGTGCGGACGTTCGGCTTCTGGCCGGCGCCGTCCCCGGAAGTGCCGATATTGTGCGGAAAAGCGCGGTTTTTTGCAAGCGGTGAAAACGCAAGCGTCCGGAATGCCGGCATCATTCGACAGTTTGTCAGGCCGGAACATCAGTAAAAAATCAGGAATGCGTCGGTTTGTCCGATGACCGGCTGGCCGTTCAGCGCACCTCGCGTGTAGCCGCTGATGAAACGGCCGGCGGCGTTGCCGGCGAGTCCGGTCACGTATTCACTCTCCGAGGTGCCCCATGTTCGAGTGAACACCCTTGCGCCTGCAGGGGTCACGCGCGTGAGAAAGACGTCAGTGAGGCCTCGATTGGGCTGCCCCTCGAGGGCGCCTCCTGCCTGCCCCGTGACCCACAGGTCGCCGGTCGGGTCCACCCAGAGTCCGGATCCGAGATCGCTGCCGGAGGAGCCCCATTGCCAGGAGTTGAGCAGGTCGCCGCCCGAACTGATCTTCAGCAGGAAGATATCGGAGGCGCCCTGGCTGGTGAAGCCAGGAAAGGCTCCGGTGGTTTCCCCCGTCACCCAGAGGTCGCCGTCAGGGGCGAGGACGGCTTCGTAAGGCTTGTCGTTCCCTGTGGTGCCGTGAATGCGGGTGGCGCCGGGGGTTCCTTCTGGACTCCACCACCGCAGGACGATGTCGCTGGCCGTGATGTATCCGCCGATGAGCACGATGGAGCCGGAAGGCAGCAGACGAAGGGCGGCTGTCGTGTCGTGCCCTGAGGAGCCGCGCTGGCTGGTCCAAAGCTGGTTTCCGTCGGTATCGAAGGCGGTGACGAACACATCCGTGTTGCCGGCGGAGGCCTGCCCGGGAAGCGTGCCGATGGTAGTACCGCCGACGTAGATGATTCCGGAGGTGGAGATTGCGATCGACCTTGCAGAATCCTGTGACGACGTTCCCCACAGCCGTGTCCAGAGGCGGTTGCCATTGGCGTCGTACTTGATCAGCGCTGCGTCCTCGCCGCCGAGGCCGGTCTGTCCGTTGATGGATCCGGCGATCGACGCGGCTAGGTAGATCGAGCCATCCGGGGCCTCTGCCACGTCCCAGGCGCTGTCGGAGCCGCTGGATCCCGCCATGCGGGTCCAGACGCGGGCGCCATCGGCGGAGAAGCGGGAAAGAAAAACGTCTTGCTGCGCGACATAGGGCTGGCCGTCAAGGCTCGCGAACGTGGCTCCTGTGACGAGCAGGCCTCCGTCCGCCGTCGCCGTGATCGTGTCGGCCCAGTCGATCTGGCTGCTGCCCCAGAGCAGCGTACTCTTGCAGTCACCGGGGGTCATCCGGCAGTCGGCGCCGCACTCCCGCTCGCCGAAGAACAGGCCGAGGTCCTCGCAGCTGGCGCCGCCGAGGAAGTACCCGTCACAGTTTTCGCCGAAATCATACTGGATGATCGTGTCGCCGCAGCGTCCGTAGCAGGCGCTCCGGTCGTAATGGCGACAGTCGTCTGAGCAGGCCAGTTGCCCGCCGTAGTCCCCCTGGGATTCACAGGTCTGACCGGCCAGTGCCGTAGTGTCGCAGATTTCCTCGTACTCGGATTGGATGATGCCGTCGCCGCAAGTCCCGAAACAGTCTGTGTAGTCGAAATCCCTGCAGTCGTTGTGGCAGGCGAGGGTCCCGCCATATTGCCCCAGGGATTCGCAGGTCTGGCCGGAGAGAAGGCCGGATTCACAGATCTCGCCGAACTCGGACTGGAGGACGCCGTCGCCGCAGGCGCCACCGCAGCCGGATGTGTCGAACCCGGAGCAGTCCGCAACGCAGGCGAGGGAACCATCGTGGAGTCCGAGGCCCGTGCAGGTGAAGCCGCCAAGCAGGGCGCCGTCGCAGATCTCGTCGGTCTCCAGCACCCCATTTCCGCACGTGACGGGCTTGGTCTGCTGACGCGGTTCGTCGTCGCAGGCCGCTGCCATGATCAGAGACAGCAGGATTACCGGAAAAACCTTCAGGAGGCTCATTTGCATGCGCCTTCGATCCGCGTCTCCGAGACGGTGGAGATCAGGATGCCCAACCCAGCCTCGCGCGCCTCCAGCCATTGCGAGAGGTCTATGTGTGTGGCGCCCTGGACGGTCAGTGTCAGCACCCGCTTCTCCAGGGTGACGATCCTCACGGTCTTCACACCCTTCTGGCGCTCGAGGTATTTCTGCAGCTCCACCGCTCGTGTGAAGCTCGGAAAATTGCCCAACTGGATCGTGACTTCGGGGACTGCGGCGACCGCGGGTTCTGGCTTCACGGGCGGCTTCGGCGGTGCAGTCCCCGGATCATCCGGCAGCGGCGGCGGCGAGACCTCTTCGGTGTTTGTCTGCACCGGTATTTTCCCCGTGCGCAGTTGCAGCAACATCAGGGTGATGGCCTTCCTCGTGGCCTCGGCCAGCGCCTTGGAACCGGCACCGATGAACTCTGCGTGGGCGCCGGGGGCGGTCAACTGGAACGCCGAGAGGATGACACCGTCGGCCACGCGCACCAGGCGGAAGGAGAGGGTCGCCTGCGAGCTGTACATGGTCTCGATGGGGGCGGCCGACCCGAGGGCGATGGCCTTGATGATCACGACGTAGTCCGCGCCGGTAAGGGTCCCGAGCTGGCCGGCATCGGTCGCCGTGAGCTCGGTCACCCGCAGGGCGGGCTTGTTCGCGAGGGCCCTGTGAAGCACCGCCATGTCCACGAAGGCGCAGCCGGAGTCGCGCAGCTCCTGGATGAAGGTCGTCTCGACGATGCCGAGATCGGCCTGCACCATCTTTGACTTCTCGGCCCAGTGGAACACGGTGCCCGACACGTTCTGCTCGTTGACGAGCACCAGCAGCCTCCCGGAGATTGGGAAATGCGCTGCAGCGGTCTTCTCGGGGGACTTGCGGTCCTTCTCGGGTTCGTTGAAGGCCGCGGACTTGGCATACGCGGTCAGTTCGGTGCGGTCGAACGACTCCTGGAACAGGATCTGGCCGGTCTCGACGGCGACCACCTTGGCGTGGACCTGCTTCTCATTCGATTCAGGGATGCCGAGGTACACCAGCACTTCGACCCCCAGCATTTTGCCCACCGTCGCGTGGGTGCTGTTGGTGTCGACGGCGCCGGAGCCGGAGAACCCCTGCTCCTTGAGCAGCGCCAGGAGGTTCTTGTGGCTGCGCTCGATGACCTTGAACTTGCCGCCCCGGTAGGCGATGAAGTGGGTCACCACCGGATCCAGCGAGGTGTCCTGAGGGATGACCGCGACCTTCTCGAAGCCGTTGGCGTCGAGGACGCTGAACAGGCGCTGGGGTCCGCCGGCCTTCAGATAGAGGTTGATCGTCGCGGGGTTCTTCGCGGCGCGGGAGCGCGTCCTGTATAGTTGCAGTGTCGTGGAGAAGCGCTCCGGCGCGAAGCCGGGTGCGCGGACGGTGCCGGTGAGCTTGCGGTTCGTGTACAGCAGTTGGTAGGCGTAGTAGTGCAGCACGTTGGCCAGGGCGATGCCGCCGGCCATGGAGGCACCGAAGACGACCTGATCCGTCGTGTCGGGCTGGTCCCGCCAGGGCAGGTTGTAGATCAGCGTCGGCGTGATCAGGTTGAGCACCAACCCGGTCAGGAAGAACAGCCCCGGCGTGTCCTCGATGCGGACTTCGGCGCCCTCCTGCTCAACCGTGGAGACGCTCTGATCAAAGTGGATTTTTGCGTCGGGGACGTTGGTCTGGAGCCGGATGGACCCATAATAGCAGCCCGCGGGCAGGAACGTCATCAGGACCAGGAGGGTGGAGAGCGTCTTCGCGCGCATGGGGAGCCTCTTTAGTGAATCCGGGGGTGAATGGGGATCGGCTTGCAGATATGACTTTCGAATCCTGGGTCATCAAGCAGGAAGAGGGCACCGTCCTGGAGGATGTACCCATCGATGAGGGCGTCGATCCGCGGAAAGGCCCCGTGGATGCGGTGCAGGCGCTCCGCCGTGGGCAGTTCCCGGTCGAGGCCATATCCGCACTCGCAGTCTGAGAGGTTGTAGCAATAGAGCTCGCCGCGGTCATTTAAATAATAAAAACCGGACCAACTCAGTGAAGTCTCGGGACTTGACCACCAGCGCACCGCCTGCGGGATCCCTTCAAAGGCCCAGCCTTCGGTCCGTTCTTCTGTCCAGGGGATCTGACGATACAGGCTACCGTCGGCGGCGAGCGCAGTAAGGATATGCCAGTAATCTTCGTAACGGTAAATATCCAGGCTCCAGACCGGCTGTGCAAAGGATTGAAGGATAAGCGGCGGCAGTCCGACTCGTTGGGAACCTTCCGCGAAGCCGGCATTTCGGCCCCAGCACCAGAGTTGGTTGGCCAGGGTGACGGCACAGTAGAAATCCTGGCCGGCCGCCAGCCGGGTGACCGTGGCGCCGAGGGCCTCGACACGGAGCGGGTCGACGGACACCGCGGGGGTGTCGCGGCCCAGTTGCTGGAGTGCGTTGTCCCCCCAGCACCAGACCGAGCGATCCTCCAGCAGGGCGCATGCGTTGTCTCCTGCCACTGCCAGCGAGACGGGGAGCGCAGGGAAGCCGCCCACCTGCAATGGCTCGGGGTCATCATCAGATTCCGACCAGCAGTAGACACGCCCTGCCGTGTCGAGCGCGCAGAGGAGGGCGGGGTACGGGTGGACGCCGCAGGCCAGTTGCCGTATGTTCGAGAGCCCCTCCACCTGACGAAAAAATCTCTCTTCCGGCCAGTACCGGACATATTCACATTGCACGCCGCCGCGGGAATCGACCACGCAGGCGCCATTGTGGGTCTCGCAGACCACCTGGATTTCGGTTCCGTTGTCCTCCAGGAAGGGGTGACAGGCCAATGGCAAGAAAATAAACGAGAGGAATAAGGCAGGCAAGATACGCATGATTACACGAAAAAGATTTATATATTGTGATTTTAAATGCAAGAATTAAAGTTGAAGTTTTCAATGGTCCCATCTATTCTGTACTTCCGCCATCTCCTGTGGCGTTCGAGGCGCCGGTCCGGAATGAAGACGTTTTTTCGATTCTGTTTGATAGTTGCGGTCAGTCTGGCCTGCGGGACGTGGTCTCCGACCCTG
>JAHITJ010000111.1 GCA_018817795.1 Myxococcota bacterium
CCGCGCTGATCGTCACGCTGGACCCCCTGTCCGGCTGGCGCGAGGCGGTCGATCTCCGCGCCGACCTCGAGCGTCGTGCGTTTTCTGCCGGCGGCGGGACCTGGGCCGCCCCCGCCCAGACCATCTCCTCCTTCCTGAAGGGCCAAAGCCCCGACATCATACCGACGTCCTATCATTTCGGTGCCACGCCCCACGACCTGCGAGCCCTGTTGCCCGCGCCGCTGACGGCCGCGCTCGCGGCAGGTCTTCGCCACCTTCCCGGCGTGCTCCCGGGCGTCTCCGAAGGGTTGCTGCTGGCCCCCGAGACCCGCGTCTCCCCGGGCTGGCGCCTTGAGCGCAACGACCACGCCGAGGCAGCCCCCGGCCTGTTCGTCTGCGGAGAGGGTTCCGGGTATGCTTCCGGCATCTCCACGTCTGCGCTCGATGGCCTGAAGGTCACGCTGGGCTGGATCCATGCCCGCAAATGAAGAATCAAAATATCTATTGACCTGTGGGCGATTTCCGTGTAATTTCCTTCCTTAATAGATGATTTGCTATATTTTTTATCATGCTCACGTTTGAAGTCACAACGAACCGGAGGAATTTACTTATGTTCAGCCCATCGACATCCATTCGCACCCTGATCATAGCGCTGGCCGCGCTGTGGGCGGTTTCCGCCTGCGACGACGGCAAGAAAAAAACCACTGAAACGGCGCCCGCAGCCCCCACCGAACTGACCGCGACCGCCACCTCCCCGACAGAGGTCCGCCTGGCATGGGCCGACAACTCCGACGACGAGACCGGTTTCATCGTCGAGCGCAGCCTCGACGGCGTCACGTTCGCCGAACTGACCACGCCGGGCGCTGATGCCACTTCGGTCAACGACAGCGGCGTAGCTCCAGAGACCACCTATTTTTATCGCGTACGCGCCACCAACGCCTCTGGCGACTCGGACTGGTCCAACGTCGCCGAGGTCACCACACCGGCCGTGGTCGTTCCCTCCGCCCCCACCGATCTGACGGCCACCGCGATCTCCGCGGACACGATCGAGCTGGCGTGGACCGACAACTCCGACGATGAGACCGGCTACGAGGTTGAGATCAGCTCCGACGGCGTCACGTTCACGAACGTCGAGACGCTGGCCGCGGACGCGGTCGCCTGGAACGCCGGCAGCCTGACCCCTGAGACCATGTACTACTACCGCGTGCGTGCCACCGGCGCCGAGGGTGACTCGGACTGGTCCAACGTCGCCTCCGACACGACGCTCGCGAGCCTCGCGCCGCCGGCAGCGCCGACGGACCTGACGGCCACCGTCGATGGCACTGCCCAGATCACCCTGAACTGGACCGACAACGCCGACAATGAGACCGGCTTCCGCGTCGAGCGCGCCGATGACGGCGTGAACTTCACCGAGATCGGCACCACCGCCGCGGGCGTCACCTCCTACAACGACACCGCCGTCGCCTCGATGGTGGAATACTCCTACCGCGTGCGTGCCACCAACGACGACGGCGACTCGGACTTCTCCAACGTCGCCACGGCGATGATCACTTTCCTGAACTTCGCGAACTTCCAGGCCGCGACCCTCGTCATCGGCCAGCCGGACTTCGTTTCCAATCTTTTGAATCAGGGTGGAGAGACGCCCGAAGCCTATGCCGTGTCCGGGCTCTACGGCAACCCGTTGGTCCACAACGGCGTCCTGTACCTCCCCGACTACGGCAACGCCCGCGTGCTGGGCTTCTCCGCCATCCCCACGTCCAACGGCGCCAGCGCCGACTTCGTCCTGGGCCAGGCCGACATGATTACCAACGACACTTCGGCTGACGCCACCGGGATGAATGGCCCACAGACTCTCGAAGCATACAACGGCCAACTGTTCTCCCTGGACTACGGCAACAGCCGCATCCTGGTCTGGAACACGCCACCCACCGCCACCCAGGCCCCGGCCGACTTCGTGATTGGCCAGTCGGCCTTTGGCTCCAGCACTGGCGACTGTTCGGCCATCAATCTCAGTGGCCCGGAGGGCTTCACCGTGGCGGGCGGGAAACTGATCGTCGCTGACGCCGGCAACAATCGCGTCCTGATCTGGAACACGATCCCCACCGTCAGCGACACACCGGCCGATCTCGTGCTGGGCCAGAACGCCTTCGACACCTGTGCTATCAACGATGAAGACCAGGTTGGCAGCGAAGGCGCCAACCCGACCGCTCGTACCCTGAACTATCCCAGCGACGTCTGGACCGACGGCGCCCGCCTGGTCGTCGTCGATTACGACAACAATCGCGTCCTGATCTGGAGCACGTTCCCGACGGCCAACTTCCAGCCTGCCAACCTCGTGCTCGGCCAGGCCGACTTCTTCAGCGCGGCCTCCAATGACGACGACCAGGATGGAACTTCCGACACCACGGCCTCTGCAAAAACCCTCAACTCGCCATACTTCGTCGATTCCAATGGAACCCAGTTGTTCCTGACGGATTCCAGCAACCATCGCGTGCTGATCTGGAACTCCTTCCCGACGGCCGACTTCCAGCCCGCCGATGTGGTCCTCGGACAGAGCGACTTTGCAAACGATGCCGCCAACGACGTCGACCAGGACGGCGCCTCCGACGATGCGCCCAACGAGCAGACGCTCAACTACCCAAACGGCATCTATCTGTACGGCAGCTTCCTCTTCGTCGCTGACCACACCAACTATCGCTACCTGGTCTTCGAAGCCCAGTAGGAACAGGCCCAGCCAGGGCCCCCCGCCCCCTGAAAAACTCATCTACAGCGTCCTGCACAGGGAGACGACCCAGATCCCGGCGGCCCCCTCCAGCGCCCGGGCCGCGGCGGAAACTGTCGCCCCCGTGGTGACGACATCATCGACGAGGATGACCCGCGCGCCCTCCGCGGATCCCGTGGCGGCGAACTCGGCAGGTGACAGTTTCTGTCGCTCGGCCATGGTGAGGAAGGCCTGCGCAGGGCTGTCCCGGGTACGACGCAGCAACTCCCGAACTGGATAATCCCGGCGGGGAAGCTCGCGACAGGCCGCGGCGCAGAGCTGGCGGGGGGGCGAGAACCCGCGGGTCCTCCAGGCCGCGGAAGTGACCGGCATGGGCACCACGATCGATGGACCGACGGCCTCCAGAAGAGGCGTGAGCAGCGGCCCCAGCCGCCCGAAGATCCACGGCACCGGCCCGTACTTGCCGCGACGGATCGCCGACATGACCGGCCCCTCGTAGGGCAGCGCCGAGATCGCGCCGGAGAACGGCGGCGGCTCACGCAGACAGCGGGCGCAAGGTCCGTCGAGGATCACCGGGATCCCGCAGCCTGGGCACCACGGCGGCGGCAGCGGGCTGATGGCCAGCGCGCACTGTCCACAAAACACGCTGCCTTCCCCGGCGGGCGCGACGCACCCCTCGGTGGGCCTGCCGCACGCCGGGCAGTTGGGGACAAAGAATAATCGTGAGAGAAAATTCATGCGGATCATTATCGCCGCTGCGTCTGCACCGTTGCATTGAAAAGCTGATCCATCTACTATTGCGGGATGAAAAAGCGCATCCTCTTGTAAATCGCCCCTTTTTCCGTGCTGGGAATTCCTTTCTATGACGGGCACTTTGGGACGTACCCTTTGATATTACTCGGAATTTACAGATCCCCGCCTTTGATTGTTTTGGCTTGTTTTAGTTTTGTTTGCTATGCTTTAGGAGGTGTTTTTGTCATTTTCTTGATAATCGATTGAAAAGGCCACCACTCTTTTCATGTCATGCTTCAAAAACCCCAATCGGAGAGATCGTACCGGGATCCGTGGACAACTCCATTTCCGGTTGCGCAAGTCCTGCGTCTGGACAACTGATCCCCCAGGTAAAGAGGATTCCCGCTTCTTGGGTGCAACTCGGCAAACATAGTCGGACTCAAAGCACAGGCCCGGGAGAATGCTTCCTTGACGCTGCTACAGGCCCTGTAGAGGCCTTGTACCTCTGCGAGATACTCCGGGCCCAATTTCCAATCCTGATAGCTCCTAGGGGCTCGAGAAGGCCATAGAGTCCCGCCCTGAATGAATGCGTCACATTTCGTCAAGAAGTCCAATTCCCCATTAAACCCAAACTCGAGGACTCGAGGAATTACTACACAATGAAAGTACTCGATCTGAGCCGGGATACAGGCCGGAGAGTTGAAGAATTCTTCGGGATCATTGAAGGGTGTGAATCGTTTCAAACGCTCGATACTGCCCAGTTTGTTGAGCTGCATAACTCCGAAGTTTTCCCAGCCCTCGCTTTTAACAACCGTCTTTCGATACCAGGGGTTGTGACAATCCCCAACTTCAAAAAGTCCTATAATTTCAAGTGTACGAAATTCCAATTCTACTTCTGACAGGTTGACTTCCACCATTTCCAAAGCGGCTTCTGTTAAAGGCCCGTACAAACCATCAACAGGATTGATTCCATACAGTTTCTGAAGTCCGTAGATCAGGGGGGAGGATCGTTTTAGGTTAGGTTTCATTTTGTCGTTTCGCTTTCTGTCCCAGAAGGGCTTTGGGGGCTTGCTGAGGGGCTCGGAAGGAGTTAGGCGGGGGAATTTGTGTCGAGACTTTGGGACGTCTCAGAAATCTGGGTAGGGCACCCCAGAGAGGGCTTAGAGAAGGCTACAGAGATAGGTGATTCCGGAGATCAACTTGTCCAAAACAATCAGTCCAAAGAGGCTAATTGCTGTCCACTTCAGGATCGTTACCAGGTTGTCCGTGTCCGAGTCATTCTTCATTCTGCTTCTCCTTCTACGTCTTCCCCCGTTAAGAAATCTTCCGGGATGAATCGTCTAAGATCCCTCGCATTGTTTCGGGCAATGATTGCTTTCTTGATCAACCCATCAATACTGATTCCCCGAAACTCCACATATCCGTTTTCTTCCATCTCTTCTTTGATTGCTCTAAGTCCTTTGATTAACTGACTGAGCCTGTAGATCAACATGTCCATTGTCGTTACCTCTGCCCCTAACTATTTCTATTTGCTGAATGTCTCTACTCGAGAGATGAGGCTTTCTTGCGCCCCGGTTTCTTCTTGGGGACTTCTACTTCCGGGACTACTTCCGGGGTTACTTCCGGGGTAGTATTTTCTTCTTGACTTGTGTTAAGTGCTGTTACTTCAGGGCTCAGGGACTC
>JAHITJ010000112.1 GCA_018817795.1 Myxococcota bacterium
GCAGGACCGCCAGTCCCAGCGCGGACAGCAGCAGGAAGCCGAAGGCGGGGGTCGAGCCGCGGCCGGCGCCGGTGGTGCAGCCGCCGTCCTTGCCCTTGGAGGAGCCCGTGCCGCCGTCCATCGGGATGCAGTAGACCTGGCCCTGCTCGTAGCAGGAGGTGAAGGCCGCGCAGGAGTTGTCCTGGCGGCTGCAGCGCGCAAAGCAGCGGAAGTCGCCGTTGCCGGCGTCCTGGCAGGTCAGGCCGTCGATGCACGGCGCCGAGGAGGAGCAGTCGTCGCCCAGGCCGCGACCGCCGGCCTGCTTGCAGTAGGACGCGCCGTCGAGGGTGGTCGAGCAGATGGAGCCTTCGGTCTCGCAGGCGGTCCCGGGGGTGCAGGGAGTGGCGCAATGCAGGAAACCGCCGCCGAAGTCCACGCAGGTCAGGCCGTTCTTGCAGTTTCCGTCCATGATGCAGGGCGCGCCGTCGCCGCCGAGGTCGCCGCGGATGCAGGTGCCGGCCGCGCAGTGGTAACCCTGCTCGCAGGGCTCGGTGTTGGAGCAGTTGGTGGTGCAGTAGCCCTGGGCGCCCCACTCGAAGCACACGCCGGAGGTGCACTGGGCGGCCACCGAGCAGGGTTCGCCGAGGTTGCGGCCCGTGGCCAGCGCCAGGTACTCGGGGTTGCAGGCGCCGCAGGCCTCGGGGGCGGTCATGCAGGCCTCGTCGGCCAGGCACTCGTCATGACCCTGGGCGCAGGGCGTCAGGCAGCGCTTGACGCCGTCGGCGGCCGCGCGGCAGAAGGTGCTCTCGCACTCGGTGTCGAAGGAGCAGGCGTCGCCGGAGCCCTTGAGGCCCGGGGCGCCGGGCGAGCAGACGGCCGAGTCGCAGGCGACCACGCGGCAGTAGTTGCCCGCGCCGCAGGCGTTGGTCGTCTGGCGGGGATCACAGCTCTGCATGCAGCGCTTCTCGCCGCCCTGGGCCAGGCACATGCCGTTGGAACATTCCCAGTCGTTGATGCAGACGTCGCCGGGCGCCGAGCAGGCGTCGTCGATGTAGCCGTTGCAGTCGTCGTCGATGCCGTTGTCGCACTCGTCCTCGTTGGCCACGGGGGCGCAGTAGCCGGCCGCCTCCATGACCTCGCGGATCATGTCGAGGTGCTTGGGCACCAGGGCGCCGATGGTGAGGCCGGCCAGCTCGCCGGTGCACTCGTCCGCGCCGCGGGAGGTGACGCCGATGAGCTTCATCTGGGAGGTGAAGATCGGTCCGCCGGAGTCGCCGTGGTTGGCGCCGCGGCCCTGGGTGATGAAGTCGCCGGCAGCGGTGGCGTACCCGATGAAGGTGTCTTCCGTGCGCAGCTTCACGCCGGCGTTGTTGGTCTGGCCACAGATGCTCTCGCCGTAGCCGATGATGGTGAGCAGGGTCTGGTCGATCACCAGCGCGCTGTCGCCGGTGGTGGCCACGACGTAGCCGAAGGGCGTGGCGACGTCGGAGGGGATCTCGTTGGACAGCGTCAGCAGTGCGATGTCCTCGTCCTCGATGGCCGTGCCCGGGTACGTGCGGACCGCCGAGACGCGGGTGTTGAACACGGTGTTCCACATGGTGGGGCCCACGTAGACGCGGAAGCCCGAGACCGGATAACTCGAGCCGGTGTCCAGGTCGCGCACGCAGTGCTTGGCCGTCACGACGATCTTCGGGGCGATGAGGGTGCCGGTGCACATGTAGCCGTAGTCGTGGGAGATCAGCACCACGCCGGGCTGCCCGGGCTCGGAGTAGCCGCCGTTGATGAACGGGACGGTCTCGTGGGCCACGTCCCCGGCCTGCGGATCGCAGGAGAAGAACGCCAACAACATGGGCAGCAGTAAAAATTTGAATTTCATGGGGCACTCCAGGATGGATCCCGCGGCGGGGATGGATTTGGAATCAGGATTCGGAGAGGCTACTGTCGGGGTCATACGCCACCAGCGCGAGACTCAATACGGAACCCCGCACCGCAAGTTCTATATCATCCACCCGGGCGAGGGCAACCAGTCGTTGGTCGGGCGAATCGATTTTCATGTTTTCGCGGAAGAACTCCACGACAATCCGGCCGGCGACGGTCGAGACCGTGATGGAGAGCTCCTTCTCTCCGCCACTGGCGAGCACCGTCTCAAACGCCAGCAGGAGGGCCAGGATACCGCGGGCCGGGCCGCATTTTAAATAAAGATAACCCTCTTCTTCGGCCTGCACGGAGACCTTCACCTGGCGTTTCAGTTTGTTGTGAAAGAGAGTGAGCGCATGCTTGAGGGCCAGGTTGACATCAAACGAAGAATTCTCTTCCAGAAACCTGACGCCGGAGAAATAGGAGAGGGCCTGCAGGTGCTGGTTCATCCGCTCGCTGGCGATGTCCATGTCATGGCAGGTCTCCACGAGGGTTTCCAGGTCCGGCAGGGTCCCTTCCCCCTTCCAGGCGTTGAGATCTTCTTTTGTGATGGACACATTCATGATGATGGCGCCCAACGGATTGTTGATTTCGTGGATCACTCCCGGCAGCAGCTCTGACAGCAGATAATCCCGTATGGCTCGAATGTCGTTCATGATGTCCCTCGTGCGGGTCGGAAACCCGATCTGACCCCATGGGTACCATATCGGCCGTTTCGGGAGAAATTTTGCACCTTTCTTGCGGCCGCGGTAAGCATAAACGGTTATTGATCGTATAGCCCGGCGAGAATCCCCGTCGTGGAGATCTGCATGCACCTTTTTGTACCGTCCCGCCACCCCGCCCGCCTGTCTCCGATATTTATTGGATTCACGCTTGTATTCTGGATCACACTGCCTGCCAGCACCCGGGCCGATCCGCCCCCCGTGGAGGATCCCCCGGTCCTGTCCGAGACCCCGAAGGCGGGGCTGGTTCCGCCGCCAGTAGCAGAAGACGAAAAACCTATGCCTGCGGTCGCGGCACCGGTGCTGCCCGCCCTGACGGGCACCCGCCTGTCCATCTCGCGGTTCACGTCGCTGACCGCCGGCGTGGAGGAGCTGGAGAAGGTCTGGGCCGTGTTCAACTCCCCGCAGCGGGGCGAATCCCGGGAACGCCTGGTCGCCCTGGCCGCGACCCACTCGGCCGCACGGCTGTGGCTGTTCATGCTGTCGGCGGAGTCGGGCCTGGCCACCGAGGTCCTGGCGGCGATCCCGCAGTTGAAGAAGGACTTCCCGGATTTAAAGGACTTCCTGGTGCTCAAGGCGGCCCTGGTCCACTGGAAGACCCGCAACCTCGAGGGGGCCCTGGCCCTGGCCCAGCTGGTCGCGACCGGGCCCTACGCCCATGAGGGGCTGGCGCTGCAGATCCTCATCGCCCGGGAGAAGCAGGACGGCCCCCAGCTGGAGAAGGTCCTGGCGCTCATCGTCGAGTCGGCCGCGGTGTCGCGCTCGGAGAAGGCCGCCTTCCGCGTGGAGCTGGCGACCTGGATGCACAAGCGCAAGGCGCCCGCCGAGCAGTGGCTGCCGCACCTGATGTGGGTGTGGACCAACACCCCGCTGTCGGCGTCGTCGCGGGCGGCCGAGGCCATGGCCCAGACCTTCACCCGCAAGGGCCTGCCGGCGCGGGCCACCTGCGCGCAGAAGATCGAGCGCGCCCAGATCCTGGCCGACCAGATGCTGCATGACGCCACCATCAACACCCTGACCGGCGTGAAATCGTGCACCCGCGAGGAGCAATGCCAGATGCTGTACCTCCACGGGCGCGCCCTCTCCTTCCAGAAGAAGCGCAAGGAGGCCGAGTCGGTCCTGTTCCGGGCGGTGACGACCTGCGAGAAGACAAAGAACCTCGACCTGCGGGTGAAGGCCAAGTACCTTTCGGGCCGCAACGCGCGCCGGCAGGGCAAGCTCGACCTGGCCGCCGCCTACTACCGGCGGGTCCACAAGGAGCACCCGGATCACACCTACGCCGATGACGGGCTGTACCACGAGGCACTGAGCTGGTTTTCGCGCAAGAACCCGACCAGGGCCGTCGCCGTGCTGCGCGACCTGGTGAAGCGACACCCGCGGGGCGACATGGCCGACGAGGCCCGCTGGCGCATCGTCCTCGCGGACCTGGAGGCGGGCAGATGGGCCGCGGGCGTGAAGTCCCTTGCGTCGGTCCGCCAGAGCCAGGTGCCCACCGCGCCCTTCGAGGACTGGGGCCGCCTGCTGTACTGGCAGGGCCGCTGCGCCCAGCTCACCGGCGACACCGCCGGGGCCCGGACGTTCTATGCCGAGACCGTGGCGACGGCGCCGGTGACCTACTACGCGCTGCTGGCGCTCAACCGCCTCGAGCAGTTGAAGACCGGCGACGGCACCGCCCTGCTGAAGAAGCTCATGGCGGCCACCTCGCCGTCGGCCTGGCCGTGGGCCACCGTCGAGCACGCCGACTTCGCCAAGCCCGCCTTCGCGCGCCTGGTGCAGTTCGCCCGCCTGGGGCTCTCCGACGAGATGGACCACGAGCTGCACCTGCTGGACCGGGACCTGCCCCTGGGCGAGATCCCCGACGCCGATCGTCCCTTCTGGCGCGGCATGATGTTCGCGTACCTGCTCGTGGGCGAGAACACCACGGCCATGCGCCTGCAGGGCCGCGTGCTCTTTGATTATGCCCAGGGCTGGCCGGCGGCCAACCTGCGCCGCCTGTGGGAGGTCGCCTACCCGCGGCCCTACGACACCGAGACCCGGGCCGCCGCCGCGAAGTTCGGCTTCAACGTGCACCACCTGACCGGCCTGACCCGCGAGGAGAGCCTGTTCAACGCGACGATCCGCTCCTCGGCGGGTGCGCTGGGGCTGGGGCAGGTGATGCCCGC
>JAHITJ010000113.1 GCA_018817795.1 Myxococcota bacterium
CGAAAAACTGTTGATTTACGAGGAAATTGAATCGATTTCGATTTCGATTTCGATTTCGACTTGGCACTTTGCCCCCCGAAGTTTCCAGGCGGATACGACGTGGATCCTCTTGTCCAGAAAAATGAGAACTCGATCGCCCTGATTAGTTCGGGGGTTCAGCTTGACGGGTCGGGCGGGCATGGTTTAGCATGCGGGCCTGGCGTCTGCATGTTCGCCTGTTCGGATCCGGTCGGAGGCATTTCCCATGACGGAACAAGTCATCTACATCGACGAGTTCAAGCAGTACATCACACGGTTTCAGACCGATGTCGGGAACCGGGAATTCGGGGAATACGGCTCCTGGAACGGGTTTGTTGTGAAAAAAATGAACTTTGACGAGTTTGTCGCCAAGTATGAGGAATTCCGCAACCTGGAGCGGCTCTACGCCGACATCCTCGAGCGCGGCGACACCGTCAACGACGCGATCTTTCGGACCCTGCGCGAGCAGGGCGCCAACCTGCTGATTGAAGTCTGATGACCGACGGTTCCATGCACGCCGATTATGCCAGGGGACGCGACGACGGCGGAAAGGGCTCCCGCGCCGAGCTCGTGTACCGGTATCGCTTCCGTGCACTGGCCGCGGTCCGCAGCGCGCCGATGCTGCGCGGCGGCCGCCTGCTCGATCTGGGCGCGGCGGAGGGTCGCACCCTGGGCGAGATGATGCGCCTGGGTGGCCCCGCTCAGGCCGTGGGCGTCGAGATCTCCACTGATCTCGTCGAGATGGCGACCCGGCTCGGGTTTCCCGTGATCGCCGGAGACGTGCAGGATCTGCCCGCGGAGATTCGTGCCCGCCGCTTTGACGTGGTCACGGCCATGGCGGTGCTGGAGCACCTGCCGGACCCGGCTGCCGCCCTGAGATCGGCTTTCGAGGTGCTGGCGCCCGGTGGGCGGTTGATCGCGTCCGCGCCGAGCCCGTTCTGGGATCGGCTCGCGGGCGCATCGGGCATCCACAAAGAGCAGGCGCACCATGTGCACGAGGTCGACGGCGCATTCTTCCGGCGAACTGCGTCCGCGGCGGGCTTCGTACGGATCCGGACCCGGCCGTTCATGTTCGTCGGCACGGCGTTTCTGCCCTACCTGGGCCTGGTTCCGCCCGTGGAGCTTGCACAGCGGCTCGAAGCGCCGTTCTCCCGCTTCCCCTTCTCTTCTATTTTCATCAATCAGTTGTTTATCGCCGATCGTCCGTGAGGGCACCTGCGACTAGGCCAGGGGTCCGGCGACAACCAGTGCACCGCGTCGATGTTCGGTTGTCGTCGTCAGGGACCTGCGACGAGGACGGGAGAGAGGACCTTGAGGTCCGTGGTGCCGAACTGACCCTGGCTGTTGAATCCCCAGCAGGCCAGTTGGCCTGGCTCGAGTCTGACGCAGGTGGCGTAGGTGCCTGCGGCGAGTCCCTGCACCAGCCGGTTGCCGGGCATGGAGATCTCGAGGGGGGTCGTGACGGTGCTGGTCGTGCCGTCGCCGACCTGTCCGCTGTTGTTGAAGCCCCAGCACCAGAGCCGTCCGGTCGTGGAGACCGAGCAACCATGGCCTGCACCCACGGCCACCGTCGACATGGCGATGCCGGCAGGTTCAGTGCGCAGGGCCGGGAGCAGCCGAATGGTGTTGTCCCCGAGGCCGAGCTGGTAGGTGTCGTTGCGGCCCCAGCAGTACACCGCGCCGGTCGTCGAGACGGCACAGGTCGAGGCCGAGCCGCAGGCCACATCCGTGAACGAAACGCCCGGCAGGACGACGGGCATCGGCGTCGTGCGGTTGGTGGTGTTCCCCAGTCCCAACTGGCCGGAGTCGTTGCGGCCCCAGCAGTACACCTGCTCATCGGTGCCGATCGCACAGTTGTACTGGAAGCCAGTCGCGAACTTGGTGAACTTCACGCCGCCGGAGGGCATGGATACCATATTCGGTTGCGATGAGCTGCCGGTGCCGCCGGTGCCGAGCTGACCGCTGCTTCCGGCCCCCCAGCAAAAGGCAGTTCCATCCATTCCCAGCCCACAGGAGTGATCGTAGCCGACGGTGATCGACGTGAAATAAACGCTGTTCGGCATCCGCACGGCCACGGGTTCGTAGGAAAGGGTCGTGGTGCCGTCGCCGAGCTGGCCGGAGGCGTTGGTGCCCCAGCACCAGGCGTTGCGGTTGCCGTCCAGGGCGCAGGAGTGCATGTCCATCGTGGCGATGTCGATGAAGGTCAGGCCCGGCCAGATGGTGATGGGCATGGGCGTGGCATAGTGCTGGAGCACGGGTTGTCCCACGCCGCCGTCGGACCCGCCCCATCCGAAGGCGGTGCCGGCCGAGTCGATCGCGTACACGGAGTTGGGGCCGAGGTCGATGGCCTCGACCTCCCGGCAGGCGGTCGTGTCGAAGCCGCAGCCTGAGGTGCAGCCGACTTCGCCATACCAGGTTCCCAGCTCTGCGCAGGTGGTGGTCACGGGAACCAGAGGATCGCAATCTTCAAACTCGGCATTGAATTCCCCGTCGCCGCAGAAGCCCGCGCAGGTGGAAAAGTCGATCTCGCAGGTGTCGGTGCAGGACGGGTTCCCCGACCAGCGCCCGGCGCTCTCGCAGGTGAAGGTTCCGGGCACGGTGGTGTCGCACGCTTCGAACTCGGACTGCAGGATCCCGTCGCCGCAGATCCCGGCGTCTTCACAACCGGAGGTGTCATAGGTGCAGTCCTCGTCGCAGGCGAGCTCGCCGTCGTGATAGCCGAGGCTCCCGCAGGTGGCGAACCCCAACTGAAAACGATCGCACTGCTCCACGGCGTCCTGCAGGATTCCGTCGCCGCAGCGGCCCCAGGAGGCACAGTCGGAGAGATCGAACTCGCAGGTGGCCGTGCAGGCAAGCTGACCCTGGCGGTAGCCGAGGCTCTCACAGGTCGCAGCGCCGAGCTCGTTGCCGTCGCAAGCCTCGCCTTGATCCACGCGATCGTTGCCGCAGGTCACGGTGGCCTTCCCGCCGGAGTCGTCACAACTACTAATAATGAATAAAAGGAAACTGAAAACCGAAAGGAAAAGGGAGTTTTTCACGGGCAATCCTCCTGGGTGGATCGTAGGTTCGCCGCAACCGGCCGGAGGTCACCTCCGTCGTCGTCGCAGAAGCACCAGAGCCAACGGGAAAAGGGGCAGCCAGAGTCCGGCAGGTGTGCGACCCCCGCCCGCACGGCAGGAGCATCCGGAGTCGTCAGCGGTGGTTCCGTCGGGATCCGGATCCGGATCGGGATCCGGGAGTCCGGTGGTGCGTTCCGGATCGGGCAGGCCGGGAGCGACCGTGCTCGGCTCCGCACAGCATGTCGGGGCCTCGGGGTTGGCCCGGGTATCGAGGGCGATCAGATAGGCGCCCGGACCGAAGCCGATCATGGGAACGGAGCCACGATAGTCCCCGCGCTGGGGACAGTCGGTGGTCCCGCGGCAGAATAGCTCGCCCATCAGGTAGCGGTTCTCGCGGCTCTGGGCGAGGACCCAGTCCAGCAGCGCATCGCGGCGCTCGGTCTGGCCGGTGATGGAATACGCCACGCTCATGCGGAGGTCGACGAAGCACCACTCCTGCTGGTCGTACCAGTCACCGTCGTCATTGCGGTAGTAGCCGCCGTGGCCGTCAGGCGTGCCGTCGAAGAAGTCCTGGTGCCAGCGGGCCAGCGACGCGGTGGTGACCGGGTCGTCGATCGCGAACGCGCCGAAGTTGATTCCCTCCACAGCCGCCAGATCGAGGTACCCCGAGCCGCTGTTCAACTCCTGCAGGCTCCCGGCGAGCACGCCGCCAGCATCGACGAGGTTGTCACGCATGCCGCGCCGCAGCCGCGAAACGGTCTCCTTGTAGCGTCCGGCAGTGTCGGACTCTCCCATGAGCTCGGCCAGATCAGCGGCCCCGCAGAGGCCCGCGACGGCCATCGCAGAGGTGTAGGTGAAGTTCTTCTCGTTCCCGTTCCAGTGGCGCTCCCAGATCGAGGAGTCCGGCGAGATCAGGAAGGTGGACTCCTGGGTGAGTCCGACCAGGACCTCGGCGACCAGATCGCGGACCGCCGGCCAGTGCTCGTGCCACCAAGTGTCGTCGGGATCGGCGAGCACCGTCTGGGAGAAGGCCCACAGGAAAAGGCCGAAGTCGTCGAACTCGATGTTCGGGCCCTGGGCGTTGTAGTCGGTCTCCTCGCGTCCGCAGCCGTAATACCGGCACACGGAGATCAGGTATTCGAAGCCTACGGCGTGCGCGTATTCGCCGCTGCGCGCGCGCAGCATGAAGGACAGGGCATCACGGGCCTCGGGGAGGTAGCCGTGGCGCGCCAGTCCGACGATGGCGTAGGAGGCGTCGCGGACCCATGCGACGTTCCAGATGCCCTCGCCGGGGGCGGGGCGGGCCTTGGGCAGCGCCGCCAGGATCTGGCCATGGGGGGTGAGCCCGTCGATGTTCGGCTCGCGGATCTGGGCCATGCGCATGATCGCCAGCCCCTGGCGGACCAGGTGCTCCTCGTCGGTGCTCAGGCCCGCAGGCAGCAAGGCCCGACCCTGGAAGGCCGTCCAGTCGGCCCGTGCATCGTCGAGCAGCTGGTCCGGGGTCTTGCCCGTCAGCATGGCTTCCACGTCGGAGATCATCGCTGCGGCCTTTTCGGCAGGAGCGGCGACCACCAGAATGGCTACACGCCTTGTGGCGCCGGCAGCCACGCCCGCGGGCAGGTTGAACTGGAATCCCAGCGCGAGATCATCGCCCGACACCGGATCATCACCCAGTTGATAGTTTGAACCATCGAGCATGACCTGCCAGGGGCTGCCCAGTCCGGCGGAGCCTGCATGGAAGCCTGCAGGAACCTCGACAGGCCGCAGGTAGAGCACGTAGTCTCCCGCCCCGGACTCGATCCAGCCATTGCCAGCGCGGGTGATGGTCTCGGCCTCCAGCCGGTCGGCCCCGGAGCCCATGCGGAAGTTCATCAGGGAGAAGAGGGCGCACGGAGGGGCTTCGCCCTCAAGCTCCAGCATGTACACGAAGCCCGGATGGTCCAGCCCGAAAGGCGCAAACAGATACTGGCGCAACAGCACGTCCCCGGTGTCGGTCGGGGCTGTCTGCTCCGTGACGATGATGTTGGTGCCGGGCTCGTACTCCACCCGAGACTCGGTGCGTGTGTTCATCCAAACAGCCTCGCCGGTGCGGATGCCGAAGTACATGTCGTAGGCCAGGTTGGGCGTGAAGGCGGTGTCTGCGTCGCATTGCTTGTACAGATGCGGATAGAAGGCGGCCACCTTGTGGTCTCCCTCATGAAAACTGTAGTGCACCGATCCCAGGCCGTTGGTGGACGGCAGCTCGAAGAAGGACGGATGCGGGGTCTGCGCGGACGCGAGCGTCGGAGCGAGGACAAGGGCGGCGAGGAACAGTCCGGTCTTTTTCATGATTTTTCCATGTTCATGGTCAGGGCCGTTGGATCAGGGTCATGGCCTTGGGCTGATTGGTCCAGCACAGGAAATCCGCGTTGCCGGAGATCGAGCCCGAGACGCAGGTTTCAACCGGTGTGACGCTCGTGCGCATCAGCGGATGGAGGAGCATCGCATCGGCCCTTGCGTGCAGCATGCGCAGGGTCAGACCGTCGTCACAGACCAGCAGGGTGTCGATCAGCGCATCATCATCAAGGTCCGCTGCCACCAGTTGCTCTGGAGTACAAGGTATGGAGAGGGTCTCGTGGGCCGAAAGCGTGACCACAGGTCCCGGCTCGACAGAGAACAGGAAGGTGGAGACCGTGGAGGTCGCGGCATGGGCGACGATCAGGTCCGGGGCGCCGTCATCGTTGGCGTCGGCCAGCGCGATGGCGGTCGGGGCCGCGCTCAGGAAGCCGATGGAGAACACCGCGCCGGAACCGGAACCGTTGCCGATGAGCATGAACACTTCCAGGTTGGAATCAATCACGACGCAGTCGGTGTTGCCCAGGCCAAGGATGTCACCGCAGAGCATTCGATCGGGAGACGAACCAATCTGGACGGCCGCTCCCAGGGAGGCACCCTGGGCCGATCCAGTGAAGAACTGGATCGTGGCGGTGTCCTTGAGCAGCAGGGCGCCGTCTTCCCATGCGTCATGGTTGAGATCCAGGTGGGAGATGGCGGCGCGTACATTGAGGCCGGGCAGGGCCACGGCGGTGCCAGCGGTGAGATTGCCGAGTCCGTCGTTCTCCATCGGCGTGATCAGGCTCTGGCCTGAGGTGGTGACCCAGACGTCGGATGCGCCGTCCCCTGCGGTGTCGAAGACCAGCGCCTGTCCGGCGTTGGGGAACGCGCTGGGGGATATGCCCGAGAACTGCCCGGCGCCGGTGCCCGGCAGAACCAGGATCTGACCGTTCGTGGTCAGGAGCAGACCGTCGGTGTACGCGTCGCCGGTGAGGCGGGCCAGCGCTGAAAAGTGCGGCAGCGCAGGCAGGCTCATGGAGGCCGGCAGCGGCCAGGAGGCCTTGTCCAGGCCCAGGCTGCCCGCGACCGATCCGCCGGAGGTGATCGGCATGGACTGGAAGTCCAGGAGGAAGTCGGCGAACGTGATCCGCCCCGGATCCGTGGGCCAGGAGTAGGATGAAGAAGGGGTCAGGGCCCCCTGGCCGTCGTTCAGGAACAGGCGCAGGCTGCCGTCAAATGCGATGAGCACGTCGAGAGTCCGGTTGCGATCCGCGTCGGCCACCGCGATCATCCTGGCGTTGTAAGGCAGGTTGGTCACGACGGTGTCCGGATCGAAATTTCCGGAGCTCTTCTGGAGGTAGAGCGTCAACTGCGGCATGGCCGGATAGTTCATGGCGCGCAGCAGGACGACGTCGGTCATGCCGTCACCGTTGACGTCCTTGAGCACGATGTGGGTCGGGCGGTCGGCCGCGCCCAGGTAGCGCGGGGTGGCGAAGGTGCCGTCGCCGTTGCCGGAGAGCAGGAGGACCAGGTTGGCGATCTGGCACGAGATGGCCAGATCGGGGGTGCTGTCATCGTTGACAAGGCCCACTGCGATGGAGACGGGCCTGGAACAGGTGGTGATCGCAGGCTGGAGCGTGAAGGTGCCGGTGCCGCCGTTGCGCAGCACGATCAAACTGTCGGAGTAGGGAAGGATCACCGCGATGTCGGCACGATCGTCACCGTTGAGGTCGGCGGCGACGGCCCGCGTCGGATTGCCGGTGCCGGTGGAGGTGCGCACGGGGGCGCCGAAGAGACCGCCGCCCTGGCCGGTGAAGAGGGCCACTCGGCGCTGGGTGGTCTCCAGCACGGCGAGATCGATGACGCCATCGCCGGTGAAATCGGCCGCCATGGGCGCCACGGGACCGGCCAGGCCGGTGCGGCTCCAGGTCGGGAGGAACGCGGCCACGGCAGGATCATAGAGGAACACGTGCAGCGAGGTCGCGGTCGTGACGAGCAGGTCGGGATGACCGTCCTGGTTCAGGTCGGCCACCGCCACGTCGGTCCCTTCGGAGCCGGTCGGGAAATAGACCGGAGCGCCCAGGCAGAAGAGTCCGGAGTCGGAGATGCCATCACCGCAGGCGGGCAGACGGCAGACGGAGCGGCAGGCGCCCGGGATGGTGTCGGAGTTGGCCGCGCCGTCGTCGCAGATCTCGCCGCGCTCGGGCTGCAGGACGCCGTCGCCGCAGCCGGTGGTGCAGTCGTCGTCGCAGGCGATGTCGTTTCGCTGGTTGCCGTCGTCGCAGATCTCCACGCCGGCGTGGAGGATGCCGTCGCCGCATACGGCGCTGGTGCAGGCGTTGGTGCAGTCGTCGGTGTCGTCCTCGTTGCCGTCGTCGCACTGCTCGCTGGGATCGACGATGGTGTCGCCGCAGGTGGGCAGGATGCAGTCGAGCCGGCAGGGTGCGCCCGGTTCGTTGCTGTTGAGTACCCCATCGTCGCAGCCCTCACCGGGATCGACCACGTTGTCGCCGCAGCGGCCGGGCCTGCAGTCGGTGCGGCAGGTCGCGCCGGGATCCTCGGAGTTGAAGGTGCCTTCGTCGCAGATCTCGGCCGGATCGATGATGCCGTCACCGCAGCGGGCGGGCGTGCAGTCGGTGCGGCAGGTCGCGCCCGGGGCGTCTGAGTTCAGCACGCCGTTGTCGCAGACCTCACCGAGCTGGGCCTCGAGGATGCCGTTTCCGCAGCCAGGGACATCGGCGTCGGCGTCGGCGTCGGGGATGTCGGCGTCGGCGTCGGCGTCGGGCTGACCACCATCCGGAAGAATGGTGGGGTCGAAGTCGGTGCGTCCGCACGAAAAGAGGAGGGCTGAAAAAGCCATCCAGAGAGCAAATGTCAAACATAAACCCAATCGCATGATCACCACTCCCGGCAAATACCGTACAACGGTTTTGACCTCGATGTCATATCACGGATTTTAATACGATGCAAAGGCCATGATTATCAATGTGGCCCCAGGGTCATCGGACCCCTGGAGGCCAACGTGCACCCTTCTCAAGACATTCATGATTCATTTAATTTTAAGGGGGATGAAGTGGCAGGGGACGGAGTCGAACCGCCGACACGCGGATTTTCAGTCCGCTGCTCTACCGACTGAGCTACCCGGCCGCCCACCGGTCCGAAAAAACCGGCGACGCGAAGCTGTATACAGTTCTCCGGCCACGAAGTCAAGTGTTTTTGGAAGCGTCCGGTGAAAGTACTGTTGATTTTTTCCCATTGATGTAGACTACTACCCTTTGCGGTGACGGATCGGTTCCGGCTCATCCCAATCGAGGAGATTTTTCATGAAACGTTTCATTCTGGCCGTGCTACTGCTTTCCCTGGTGCAATGCACCACCAAACAGTCCGACAAGCCGTCGACGCCCCTTCCTCCCCCGACGACCACCAATGAACCGGTGCAGCCGGTGCCGGCGGAGCCTGAGGTGGCCATCTCCGCGTTGCCGTCCGATCTCAAGGTCGAAGCGCTGGCTGAGAAACAGATGATCTCAGTCAACGTGGGGCCCGTCGTCAACCAGATCCAGCAGTTGGTGGCAGCCTCCCTTCCCCACCTGGCCTTCATCCCGGGTATCGATCAGATCTCGGCGACGATCCCGGCCGTGGTGCCGCAGGTCTTCGGCAAGCTTGGACGCGAGATCGTGCGCGACATGGTGCCGCGTCACTGGCGGGGCCTGCTCGACATGGCCGATCTCTCCGCCGGGATCTATGTCACCTACGTGGCGCGTGAGCCCAGGGGCTATTCCTCCGTGGTGCGGTTCTCCGTGGAGAGCACCGAGCTCGAGGCCCGGCTGTCGCGCGGCGATCTGGGCCAGTTCCGCAAGACCTCCTGGGGCGGCCGGCTGTCTTTTACCGGGCACATGAACCACAAGGGCGCCCGGGATCTGTTCGTCGCCTTCGATCAGGACCGTGTCCTGCTCAGCGAGGACATCCGGCTGCTTCACCCCGCCATGGAGCTGCTGCGCAAGCAGGTCGCGGCCGTGCCGGCCGGTTTTCCCTTCTTCGCGATGGTGCACAACCTCGACCGCAACACCGACCTTTACCTGAACAGGCTTTCCCATGAGTTCAGCACCTCCGAGCGCCGTGAACTCGACCCGGTCCTGCGCATCCTCAAGCCCGAATTCGAGAGCCTCAAGCACCTCGCCTTTTCCGCCGGCCTCGACGGGAACCTGGCGCTGGTGATGGACATGCACGCCCGTGCCGTGGACAATCCGACCGGTCCGATGGTGAAGGCTGCCATGACGCCGGTGGACATCGGGGACCTGGCGCCGTTGCTGCCCGGAAAGCCGATCCTGTTCGGCCTGGACAAGAGCTCCTTGGACTTCCTGCGCCCGCTCTACAAAAAGCTCCAGGGAGAGCTGCTGCGCTCCCGGGCCTCGGTCCACAGCGCCGACGACGCGCTGCTGATGGGGCAGTTCAGTTCGGTGATCGATCTCGTTGACAAGTTCTTCGAGTGGTCTGCCGACTCCCAGGTGGGCATGTGGTCGCTGCGCAAGGGCCAGATGCACCTGGGCGGCATGCTGCAGTTGAAGCAGGCCTCATCCGGCAAGGACATGATGGATGCGGTCGACAAGTTGATGAAGACCTGGAACCCGAAGACGATGCTGGCCCTGCTGTCCCCCGAGGCGAAGAAGGAACTCGCCTGGCTCCCGAAGGTGTTCGAGATCCGCACCAAGAGCACGCAGTTCGAGAAGCGTCCGGCCCTCGTGGTGACCCTGAAGTTCAACTGGAAGAACGTGCCCAAACATGTCCAGAATGAACAGTTGACGATTTTCTCCCAGTTCGTGGGCAAGCAGCTGGAGTTCGCGCTGGTGCACGACTCCGGCCGCATGTTCCTGATGGCCGGCGCCCTGTGGAAGGATGAACTCAAGGACATCATGGCCGCCCGCGGCAAGCTGCCCGATCCCCGGCTGAAGAACGCCTCCGAGAGCACCATGAGCCTGTCGGCGTTCGACGTCAACGGCTTCTCCACGTATATGTTCGGTGAGATCCTCAAGATCAAGTTCCCGGACCCGCTCAGCAGTGACGCGAAGGCCTTTCTGCAGGCGGCCATCAAACATTTTGGTACGATGACGGGCTATTCATGGATGACCTTCTCCGCCGGCCTGCAGCCGGATCGCCAGTTCCGGATGCGGTTCACCATGGAGAAGGAAGCCTGGCCGCTGTGGGTCTCCTGGGGCTATCTGATGTCCCGCGTGCTGTAGCCTCCCGGAGCCGGAATGCGTCTTCTGCCGATTGTTTTCGCGCTGATCCTGGTCCTGCCGTCCGCGGCGCGGGCCCAGTCCCGCCGGGGTGTCACGGTGGAGGCCGGTCCCTCCTTGACGGACTGGGGTTCCCGTGTGAGCGCGGGCTATTTTTTTCACCTGACCGACCAGTGGGTACTGGATCTGGGGTTGGCGCACTCCATGTGGTTTCCCCGTGAGCATCCGGCCGGACAGGTGACGGGAAACGGACACGTGCGCTATTTGATCGATGTGCTTCGGGTGGTCCCCTCGGTCTTCGTCGGAGTGGGCGCAGGAAGTCTTCTCTCCGGGGCCAGTTCGGTGACCGAGCTGGAGTATGGTATCTCGGCTGATTACATGATTTCCCGGCGATCCCACGTCGGGCTGTCGATCAGCGGCGTGACCTCGGTGTTCGGCACGGAGGTCACCGACGACGACGGCGTCGCGCGCGGGTCGATCACGCGCATGCTGGTGCTGCTCCGCTTTCAGTGGGTTTTTGGAGAAACATGGTAAACAAACAGATCTTCCTTTTCCTGATTCTGCTTTCCTGGTCCTGCGAGAAGCATGACCGGTCCGAGTCCGTGGTCGCGCCCACCGCAGTGCCGCCGCCCGAGCAGGCGGTCCGGCATGAGAATGATCCGACCACGCCGGAGATCCTGCAGCGACCCCAGGCGACCCAGCTCGCCTACGTGAAGCAAATCCTGGTGACCTACAATCGGACCAATCCGCGCTTTCAGGTGCCGGCGCGCAGCATCTCCGAGGCCATCGCCAGAGTGCATGAGGTGACCGCGGAATTTAAAAAAGGTGTCTCGTTTGATGATCTGATGAAGAAGCACTCCGACGATCCCGAGACCGGTCCCACGGCCGACAGTCAGTTTATGGAATCCGATGGGACGCCGGGATCGACCCGCCAGCTCGCGCTCCGGCTGGCCATCGGCGAGCTCGGGGTCGTGCAGACCGGAAACGCCTATCACATCATGCTGCGCGTGGCTGCACCGGTGGCCGTGGCGAGTCCGGACTCCGCAGACATCCTGGCGCGGGAGCCCGTGACCAAGAGCGCGGCCTTCAAGTCCCTCAACATCGCCTGGCGGGGTTTGAAGCAGGTTTACCTGACGCAGATCACCGAGGGCGCCCTTGGACGCTCGCAGGCGCAGGCGGCCCAGTTGGCGACCAGTGTGCTGGGGCGATTGCAAGCCGGTGACAAGTTCGACGACCTGATCACCCAGTATGGTGAGAAGATTCCCATGCCTGAAGAGACGCACGCTCCCCACCAGTGGGTGCTGCAGGCCATGAAGGAAGACGGCCATGGGGGTCACGACGATCACGCCGGTCACGATGACCACGCCGCGGCCCCGGGAAAGGCCCGGGATGCGGGCGGGCTGCGCGAGGTTCCCGAGGTGGGACAACTTTCCCTTCGCCTTCAGGTGGGAGAAGCGGGAATCGTGACTAGCCGCTACGGCTATCACGTGGTATTAAGAATCCGTTGATGCCCGGGAGGGCATTGCGATGGCGCCTTGGTGGCGCAGGTTACACAAGGAGTTGTATCATGCGTAAATGGTTTATCCTTTCATTATCGATTTTCTTTTTCTTTGGGTGCGATCCGGAAAGCAAGACCAAGTCCGAGATCTGCAACGACAACATCGACAACGATGGCGACACGTTCGTCGATTGCGCGGATCCTGGTTGTTTCGGCCAGGCCGGCGGCCCGACGGGGCAGTTGTGCCAGTCCCAGGAGAGCCGCTGCGACGATGAATTCGACAATGACGCCGACGGCAATGTCGACTGTGCCGACTCCGACTGCGCCGCCTCCTGCGGTGCCATAGAGGACTGCGACAACACGACCGATGACGACGGCGACGGCGACATCGACTGTGACGACGCCGACTGCGTCGCCGACCCCGCCTGCACCGGTGGCGAGATCTGCGACAACACGACCGATGACGATGACGACGGCGAC
>JAHITJ010000114.1 GCA_018817795.1 Myxococcota bacterium
CCGGCGAGAAGGGGGTCCGGACCCTGATGATGGAGTACTTCGAGGGGCGCACGGGCAAGGCGCGCGGACTCGACGCGACGGCCGACTTCCCCGACCTGTGGAAGAACTACGTGTGGAACGGCGGCGGCAACGTGGGCATCACCTTCGGTCACTCCAACGTGTTCCACACCGGCGTGTATGCCGACAAGCCGAAACTGATGGGACAGGACGTGACCTCGATGAACGTCGACATCACGATCTTCACGGGCATCTCCAACGTCACCCACGCGCTGACGGGCCGCGCCCGCCTGCTGTACGGCAAGACCTGGACGACCCAGGTCGACGAGCTCGGTCAGACCGTTGACGTCGACACCGAGTCCGCCGACGAGGTCAAGCTCAACCTCCTGTACCAGCTCAAGAGCCCGAAGAACGCGTGGTGGAAGGGCTCCTGGTGGGCCCCCATCCCCTTCGTCGACGTCGGTTACAGCACCGAGTTCACGCCTTCGCTGCGCGACGAGAGCTACCGCGCCAAATTGTTCACCGGCATCCTTGGCCTGGGCATGGAGGTCTGGGAGAGCCGGCTGTTCTTCAAAGCCGGAGCGGGCATGCGCCGCGAGTACGGCGAGGAGGACGTGAAGGCCCAGAACACCCTGTACGCGGGCTGGCAGCTCAACAACGGCGACATGTTCAAGGTCTTCGGCCAGGGCGTCAAGGGCGAGAGCCGCCTCGACGGCTACATCCTGGACTCCGACGGTGAACCCCGCAATTACGAGATCCAGATGTCCAACAAGCTCTACTTCGCGCTGAACAACCGCATCTTCTTCAGTTTCACCCACGAGGCGTACGCCCTCAAGCGCGACGGCGAACGCTGGTCCTTCGCCATGGACTTCCTCTTCGGCTTCAACGTTCTGTTCGACGTCCGCATCCCCTTCATCGTGTACTGAACTTCAACGACCGGGGCGGCAGATGAACTGCGTGGTCTCGCCGTCGCGCACCTCCACGAGGATCTTTTGCCAGTTGCCCGGCACCTCCGGGTTCCAGACCTCGATGGTGTAGGCTCCTGGCTTCATCGGAGAGGACCAGCCGCCGCCGGGAAGGCACTCGGTGGCTCCGAAACGGCACCGGTGCTCGCACCGCACGGTGAGGCGCCCCGTCTCTCCGGTCAGGTAAGTGGAGACGAGCAGGAAGGCCAGGGACCCGACCAGCAGGACGCCACCGAGCAGGAGCATCCGCCGGCCGTGCACCTTCCAGGAGAAGCGCTCAGGCTGTGACGCGGCGGCCAGTTGCGCGTCGACGTCTGTATAAGGATCCTGCAGCATGGGTTCGTCGTCCGCGGCCCGGGTGGACTCTCCGGTCTGGACCTCCGGTTCATGCCACAGCCCCAGCGCGCTTCCCAGTTCGTTCTTCAGGTCGACGGTGGCCGCCGGGTTTTCGAGGAATCCCGGAGTGAGGGGAACGGTGCGGTTCCCGGCGAACTTCAGCAGGAGACGCGCCGTCGGGATGGGAGTGGAGCTGGACTTGGCGTGCCAGGGAATGAACGACGAGGTCTCGACGAAGATTTCCCTCAATCCACGAACGTCCAGTTGCCGCCGGCGGCCATGCACCCCGTGATGGCTCGCCTGGATGCGCAGGCGACCTCCGCTGTCGTCGAGTTCGATCCGGAAGGCGGTCACCGCGCGGGCGAACATGGACAGCAGCACCAGGCCGGCGGCCAGCATGAGCAGCACCCCCAACCAGAACCAGGCCGAGGGCGCCACCCGCTCGCCCAGGGTCGCTTCGCCGGGATTGTCAAAAAAGTACTTGATTCTCTCGAAAGCGGCACGGGAGGCAGGCTGCGGCCCGGTGGCGACCCTGATTTCGTGTCCCGAAGCCAGGACGAGCACGGTCTCCCCTTTTTTTCCACCCTTGGGACTGGTGGTGTCGCGCCAGCGCACCTCGCGAACGGCGGAAACGTTAAAGGAATGCTCAACGGTTGCGGTCCAGGGCGTCTCTGACACGATTCGGCAGGTCCCCCTGCCGGGGCTCGGGCGGTCGCAGAGAAACGCCCGCCGGTGGACCATCGTGACGGCAAAAAGCCCCGCCAGCAGGAAGGAAAGGACGCCGAGCGCCAGCTTCCCCCAGTGCCGGGGCAGGGGGCCATAATGGAGAGTGCGCGTGGCAGAGAAATCGGCTTCCATGGACCGATGCTCACCCGAAACGAGGGCGGGGTCAAGGTTGTGATGCACTGAAACTCTGACTTGACAATTATATGGAATCGGGCATAAGCTGTCGCCGACTTCGCGTCAAGGAGGTACTTATAATGACGAAAGTTGCAATCAATGGTTTCGGTCGTATCGGTCGTACGGTGCTGCGCCTTCTGGCCCAGCGCGAGAGTTCCCTGGAAGTCGTTGCCATCAACGATCTCACCAGCCCCGCCACCCTGGCACACCTGTTCAAATATGACTCCGTTCACGGCGCCTTCCCGGGCGTGACGCTGGACGGGGACGTGCTCAAGGTGGGACGTCACAATGCCAAGATCTTCGCCGTGAAGAACCCGGCCGAGCTGCCGTGGAAGGAACTCGGCGTGGACATCGTCCTGGAATGCACAGGCCTCTTCCGCTCCCTGGAGAAGGCCCAGCCGCACCTGACCGCCGGTGCGAAGAAGGTGCTCATCTCGGCTCCGGGCGAGAAGGGTGTCCCCACGTTCGTCATGGGCGTCAACGAGCACCTTTATGATGCCGCGACGCAGCACATCATGAGCAACGCGTCCTGCACGACCAACTGCCTGGCCCCCGTGGTCCGCGTGCTCCACGAGAACTACAAGATCGTGCACGGCCTGATGACCACGATCCACTCCTACACCAACGATCAGAACATCCTGGATCTGCCCCACAAGGATCTGCGCCGGGCCCGCGCCGCCGCGATGTCCATGATCCCGACGTCCACGGGCGCCGCCAAGGCCATCGGCCTCGTGATGCCGGACCTCAACGGCAAGATCGACGGCTATGCCATGCGCGTGCCGACCCCGAACGTGTCCGTGGTCGACTTCGTTTGCACGGTCGAGAAGGTCCCGACCGCCGCCGAGGTCAACGACCAGCTGCGCCGCGCCGCCAAGGAAGGCCCCCTGGCCGGTTACCTGCACGTCAGCGACGAGCCCCTGGTGTCCATCGACTTCAATGGCTGCCAGGCCTCCTCGACGGCCGATCTGGGCAACACCGTGGTCATGGGCAACATGATCAAGACGCTGGCCTGGTACGACAACGAGTCGGGCTACTCCGCTCGCCTGCTCGACCTGGCCGATCTGGTCGCGTCCAAACTGTAACCGTATGATTTTCCACTGTTTTTCACCGTTTTCACCCCACTGAAACGAAGGAGGGCTAGTCATGGCCATCTACAGCATCCGTGAGCTTCCGATCGAAGGAAAACGTGTATTCATCCGCGTTGACTTCAACGTGCCGATCAACAAGCAGACCGGCGAAGTCTCCGACACCACCCGCATCGACGCGGCGCTGCCCACCATCCGGCATGCGCTCGAGCGCGGCGCCAGGATCATCCTGGCCAGCCACCTTGGCCGGCCCGACGGGAAGCCCAATCCGAAATACAGCATGCAGCCGGTGGGCAAGGTCCTCTCCGAGAAGCTGCCCGGCGTCGACATCCTGGTCGCCGACGAACCGACCGGCGACGGCGTGACGCGGCTGGCCACGGACCTGAAGCCCAACCAGATCCTGCTGCTGGAGAACCTCCGCTTCTCCCCCGGAGAGGAGGGCAACGACCCCGGGTTTTCCAAGGAGCTCGCAGCGCTGGCCGAGGTCTATGTCAACGACGCGTTCGGCACCGCACATCGGGCTCATGCCTCCACGGCCGGCATGGTCGCCCAGTTCGAGGAGAAGGGCGCGGGCTTCCTGATGATGAAGGAGGTCGAGTTCTTCACCAAGCTGCTCAAAGCCCCCGAGAAGCCGTTCGTGGCCATCCTCGGCGGCGCCAAGGTGGCTGACAAGGTGGGCGTCATCCGCAACCTGCTTGAGCTCGTCAACGTCATCATCATCGGCGGCGCCATGGCCAACACGTTTCTGGCCGCGCGCGGCAAGAACCTGGGTGCCTCCCGGGTCGAGGCCGACAAGTTCGGCTTGTGCAAGGAGATCGAGGAGGCGGCACGCGCCCGCGGCGTGCAGTTCCTGCTGCCGGCGGATCTGGTGATCGCCGATGGCCTCGAGGCGACCGAAGTCGAGACCGTGCCGGTGGCCTCCGGCGTGCCCATGACGAAGATGGCGCTGGACATCGGTCCGGAATCCCGCCGCGCCTTCGCCGAAGCGCTTGAAGGCGCATCCACCATCTTCTGGAACGGCCCGATGGGCGTGTTCGAAAACCCGGTGCTTGCACAGGGCACGCTGGCCGTCGCGCAGGCCGTGGCCGGCAGCAGCGCCGTGTCGGTCGTGGGCGGGGGTGACTCCGTGGCCGCGATCAACAAGGCCGGAGTCGCCGACAAGATTTCCCACGTGTCCACAGGTGGTGGCGCCTCCCTTGAAATGATGGAAGGCCGCATCCTCCCGGGCGTCGCCGCCCTCGAGAAATAACAGAAAGGGTTCACTCGCATGTCCCGGAAATTTCACGTCTACGGCAACTGGAAACTGCACAACAACATCGCCGCTTCCCGCGCCCTGGCCGACGCTGTGGTTTCAGCCACCGCTGACTCCCGCGACCGAGTGGTCACGGGCATGGCACCTGTGTTCACCTCCCTGGCCGCAGTGCGCGAGACCGTTCCCGCGCATCCGCACCTGATGGTGCTCGGCCAGAACGGATATCCCGCCCCCAAGGGCGCCTTCACCGGCGAGATCTCCTTTGCGCTGCTGAAGGACCTGGGATGCGACGGCGTGATCCTCGGCCACTCCGAGCGCCGCCAGATCTTCCACGAGACCGACGCCTTCATCAACGAGAAGGTCCAGGCTGCCCTGGCGACGAATCTCCAGGTCGTGTTCTGCGTGGGCGAGACCCTCGAGGAGCGCGAGTCCGGTCGTACCTGGGAGGTTGTCGGGGGCCAGATCGACGCAGTGCTGCCCCACGTCGCGGCCGACCTGCGCGCGCGCTTGATTGTGGCCTATGAGCCGGTCTGGGCCATCGGCACGGGCCGCACGGCCACGCCCGCCCAGGCGCAGGAAGTTCACAAGCAGATCCGCGACCGCATCGCGCAGTTATGGGACGCCACGGCCGCCGCGGAATGTATCATCCAGTACGGCGGTTCCGTGAAGGCGGACAACGCCGCCGAACTGTTCGCCTGTCCGGACATCGACGGCGGGCTCGTCGGTGGTGCAGCGCTGGACGCCGCCGGGTTCGCGAAGATCATCGCGGCCGCGGCCGCCATCCAACGGTAGATGTCCACGCCACGCTCTCATCGCGTGCCGTTCATGCAGGCTGCCCTCGAGGAAGCCCGCCTGGCCGCCGCCGAGGGGGAGATCCCTGTGGGCGCGGTGGCGGTGCTCGGGAACCGGATCATCGCCCGGACCCACAATCGCCGGGAGCAGGCGCATGATCCCTGTGCTCACGCCGAGGTCCTGCTGCTGCGGGAGGCCGGCGCCGCGCTGGGTTCCTGGCGCCTGTCCGA
>JAHITJ010000115.1 GCA_018817795.1 Myxococcota bacterium
CCCTGGGCGTCTCGGCGGGCTTCCTGCTGTTCCCGTCGGCCCTCATCGCCGGCCTCTTCACGGTGGTGCTGCTGTTTTCGCTCTCGGGCGGCGCCTCGCGGGGACGGCTCGACCAGCTGCTGCTCGCGGGCGTGACGCTGTCGTTCTTCAGTTCGGCGGCGATCCTGTTCATCCAGTACACGTCGCCATACGTCGAGGCATTCAAGATGGTCCGGTGGCTCATGGGTGGCCTGGACTTCGTGCTGCCCCGCGACGTGTGGGTGTTCGCCGGGCCGTGGGCGCTGGCCGTCGTGCTGCTGAGCGGCCTGGGGACGCGCCTGAACCTGATGACCCTGGGCGGGGTCACCGCCGAGTCCAGCGGCGTTCGGGTGCAGCACCTCACCGTGCGCATCACGGTGGCGACCTCCCTGGCCGTGGCTGCGGCCGTGGCCACCGCGGGCCCCATCGCCTTCGTCGGCATCCTGGTGCCCCACGGGCTGCGCCTGCTGGGCCTGCGCGACTACCGCCTGCTGCTGCCGGCGTCGATCATCTGCGGCGGCGGCTTCCTGGTGCTGTGCGATCTGATCGCCCGCGTGGCGCTGGCACCGGTCCAGCTGCCCGTGGGTGTGATCACCGCGCTGCTGGGAGGGCCTTTCTTCCTGTTTCTGCTGTTCCGCCTGCGTCGCCGCACCCTGGTTTGATTGTGAAGAAAAACACGGAAAAGGCGTGCAGCGGCGGCATTTTCTTGATTGCAATTCTGGAAAAATCCATGGTAGAAGCTGAGCGGTACAACCCGATACCGGTTTCTTCGAAACCACACCCGAAAAGGAGCGTTTCATGACCGCAGCAAAACCCAGTTACGACGTCGGAACCATCGATTTTCCCCTGAAGTACACGACCATCGGCGAGATGCTGGCCGAGACCGCCCGCAGGTTCCCCGATTCCGAGGCCCTGGTCTCCGTGGAGCAGAACCGCCGCTTCACCTACCGGGAATTCGACGCCATCACGTCCCGCCTGGCCAAGGGCCTGTACAAGCTCGGCATCCGCCGCGGCGACCGTGTCGGCCTGTGGTCCATCAACCGCTGGGAGTGGACCGCCACGCAGTTCGCCACCGCCAAGATCGGCGCGATCGTCGTGAACATCAACCCGGCGTACCGCACCCACGAACTGAAGTATTCCCTGGAGCAGTCCCAGACGCAGAGCATCGTGCTGCTCGACGCCTTCAAGTCCTCCAAATACAAGGAAATGCTGCTCGAGATCTGCCCGGAGCTGCCCAGCTCCGTCCCTGGCCAGCTCGATAGCGCGGCCCTGCCCCTGCTGAAGAACGTGATCCTCATCGGCGAGCCCAGCCCGGGCATGTTCGCCTTCGAGAACCTGCTCGAGCTCGGTTCGGACATGACCGACGCCCAGCTCAATGACCTGATGGGTCACCTCGATCCGGATGACGACATCAACATCCAGTACACCTCCGGAACGACCGGCTTCCCCAAGGGCGTCACCCTGACGCACTTCAACATCCTGAACAACGGTTACCACGTCGCGCGGATGATGAACTTCACCGAGAAGGATCGCCTCTGCATCCCCGTGCCGTTCTATCACTGCTTCGGCATGGTCATGTCCAACCTTGCATCGGTGTCCACCGGCGCGTGCATGGTCATCCCCGGCTCCGTGTTCGAGCCCGCCGCCGTGCTGCGCGCGGTCGCCGCCGAGAAGTGCACGGCCCTGCATGGCGTTCCCACGATGTTCATCGCCGAACTGAACCTGCCCAACCTCGGCGACTTCGACCTGAGCACGCTGCGCACCGGCATCATGGCCGGCGCCCCCTGCCCGATTGAGACGATGAAGGAGGTCATCTCCAAGATGAACCTCAGTGAGGTCGTGATCGCCTACGGGCAGACCGAGGCCTCCCCGGTCACCACCATGACCGCGATCTCCGACAGCATCGAGAAGCGCGTGGGCTCCGTGGGCCGCACCATGGCGCGCCAGGAACTCAAGATCATCGACCCGTCCACGGGCGAGACCATCGCGCGCGGCGGCCAGGGAGAGATCTGCTTCCGCGGCTACAACGTGATGAGCCGCTACTACAACAACGACAAGGCCACGAGCGAGACCATCGACGAAAGCCATTGGCTGCACTCGGGCGATCTCGGCGTGATGGACGACGAAGGCTACGTGAAGATCACCGGCCGCATCAAGGAGATGGTCATCCGTGGCGGCGAGAATCTGTATCCCCGCGAGCTCGAGGAGTTTTTGCGCACCAACCCCAAGATCATGGACGTGTACGTCATCGGCGTGCCGGACATCCGCTACGGCGAGGAACTGATGGCGTGGGTCCTGCCGCGGGAGAACCAGACCGTCACCGAGGAGGAGATGCGCGATTACTGCAAGGGCAAGATCGCCCACTTCAAGGTGCCCCGCTACTGGAAGTTCGTCAACGTGCAGACCGACTTCCCGATGACCGTCACCGGCAAGATCCAGAAGTTCAAGATGCGCGAACAGGCCATCATTGAGCTCAAGCTGCAGGACGCCGCCTCGGTCAAGACCGCCTGATCTCCTCCGCCTGACGTTGAAAAGCGATTGATTTTTAACCACCGAACACACAGAAGCGCCGGAAGGAACAAGTCGCAGGAGGCTGGCCGGATGTTCGAAGTCTCAACCCGTATTTCACCATGTTCTGTGGTTAAATAAAATATTGACCATTAATCCGCGCTCCCAGTCGGTGAATTCCTCCTGGAGTAGAATTTTACACTTTCAGTAAAAATTCACTTGCACCCTGAAAAGCGGTGACTATGCTACCGCTGCCCCCGGACACCTGGATGGTCCGGCGCGAAGGATCTGCATGTTGCGCATAGTGGTCATCGACGACGATTCCCTGGTTCTTTCCATGATGCGGCGCTCGCTGCGTCTGTTCGGCTTCGAGGTGGACTGCCACTCTTCGGCGGCCGCGTTCTTCTGGCATCTCGACAACGGCCGGATGCCCGACATGGTGTTCTCCGATGTCATGATGCCCCAGACCAACGGCCTGGAACTGTACCGGCGGCTCAAGGCCATGGCCGGCCCCGACATGCCCCCGTTCGTGTTCACGACCGGCTACGACCAGACCGGCGAGCTCGAGAACCTGCTGCAGGAGCATCCTGAGGTGCGCTACCTGAAGAAGCCCTTCCAGTTGTCCCAGCTGCGGCATTTGATCCACGAGCAGTTTGGCACCCAACTGCAGGCCGCCCCCCAGCACACCTTCAGTCAGAAGTCGCTGGTCCTCGAGTACGAGTAAAAAAATCTCCAAAAAACACGCAACCGCCGACGCGCGCCTCCGATAATGACCTGCAACGGGCGGCTGTGACCGACCCGCAAGGAGGCAACATGATGGAATGTGGATTTGGAAACCGGATGGAGACTTTGGGACGGCACGTGCAGGCGCGCGCCCGGGGCGAGCAGCCGCCGGCGCCGGAGTTGATGTGCCGGTTGTCGGTGGGTCAGCCGCAGGACTCGCAGGTGGAGCGGAGCCTGGACCGGGCCGGCTCGGTGCTGAACCTGCTGACGACGGAGAATTTTCTGGGAACGATGTTCGCACCCCTGAGCATGGCCGGCGGCGTGTGGAGTCTGGCCCGGGCCCAGAACGTGTCCGGGCGCGAGGCCCACTTCAAGGCCATGGCCATGGACGCGGCGTTCTACAGCGTCGCGATCCGGGACGGGAAGGTGCCGCCGGAGTCGGACTTTCCCACGCCCACCGAGGCCGCCGTGGGCCAGCGCATCCTGGGCACCAACGACCTGTCCGCGACGTTCCACAACGGGCGGGAGCGCGCGCTCTTCGAGAAGACCTTCCGCGACACGGTGGACGTGCTGATCCGCGCCGGGAAGACCCCCGACGGCCGGGCCCAGCTCCAGGAGCTGGTCAAGGCCTACCGCGCCTGGGGCCGCGCCCATCCCACCAGCGCCACGGCCGGGTTCTTCCTGCAGGGCCGGTGAACCGGGCACCGACTGCTGCTGAACGGATCACAGTTCGAACGTGCCCATGATGCCGAAGTAGCCGAGGGTGATGGTGGCCGTCGAGTATCCTGACTTCACCTCGCCTGTGTCGAGGTCGCCGCCGAGCACCGTGAGGCGGACGCCGGTGTCCAGCGCCAGCCGGCTGTGGAGGGGAATCAGGATGCCTCCGGAGATCTGGATCCCCGCCTGCCACACCTGAATCCCGCCGTCGAAGCGGTTGTACAGGAGCTCTGCGCCGATGTAGCCATGCAGCTCCCCCATGCTGCCGAGCGCCCGGACACCCGCGGCGAAGGCCAGCGTCGTCTCGGACGCCTCGTTGTCGTCGACCACCGACCACAGCAGGGAGGCCGTCAGGGCCACGCTGCGGGACACAAACGCGCCGACGACGGGATTGAACTCGACGGTCGTCAGGGAAGCCCCGCCCACGGCGTCGGTCGCGCGTGAGGACATCGAACTGATCCCGATGGAGCCACCAATGAACAACGTTCCCGGGGTCAGGCGCAGGCGTTCCATGGCGTGGGCGTTGCCTGCGGTCGCTCCCGTCAGAAACAGGGTCGCAAAAAAAACAAAAAGGGATGGGGATTTCATCATGGTCGCGCTCCCGGTGTCCGTTGGGATAGCACAATTTATAAAGGTCGCAAGGAGTATCCATATTTTTTACCGAATCATACTTGCATCAACCACTTCGCGTGGTACACCCACCTCGGGAGACCTGTGCGTACCCAATGAAAAAGTCATTGTTAATAATTGTATATTGTCTTTTTTCATCCTGCTCCGTGGAGGCTCCGGTGGGCGAACACACCGTTCATCCATTGGGCTATGGGTTCCAGGTGACCGGCAGCACCTGCACGCTGGGGAATCCGGACGTGTTTCCCGGCCTGCCCGGCACCTGCTCCTTCTGGGAAAAGTACGAACCCGAGCCCCATGGCGCCAACAACTGGAACGACACGGGAAACGTCGGCAACCTCAACAACCTCAACAACACGAACAATGTGAACAACACGAACAACGGCACCATGGATCCCGTGCTGGCCATGGCCGAGGCCGACCTGGTCCGGATCGAAGGGGATTTGCTGTACGCGCTCAGTTCGCACCGGGGCCTGCTCATCGTGGACCTCTCGGACCCGGGGAACCTGCGGATCCTGGGCGAGCACTCCCTTGGTGGAACCCCGTTTGAGATGCATCTGATCGACGGCGTCGCGCTGGTGCAGTATGCGCAGTTCTGGAAGTACTTCCTTCGGGAGGACACCGGCGAGGGCAGCTTCCAGATCTGGAGCCGGCTGGTGGCGCTCGACGTCGCCGACCCTGCCGCGATCCGCGAACTCGGGGAGTTCATCGTGCCCGGCGAGATCGGCGACTCCCGCCTGATAGGCGATATCCTCTACATCGTCAGCGGCCAGACCGGAGGCTGCGAAGGCTGCCCGGTGGGCAACGGGATCAGCGTGCTCTCCCTCAACGTCGCGGATCCGACCGCGCCCTTCGAGGTCGACCGCGTCGAACTGCCGTACCCCTCGGCCGACGCGACCCGGAAACGCTCAGTCCTCTTCACCACGTCCAGGATCTACGTCGCCGGCCTGCCCACCGGCACGACACGATCCGAGATCCAGGTGATCGACATCTCGAACCCGGAGGGCACGATGAGGCTCGGCGACCGTGTGGAGATCGACGGGCACATCTCCAACCGCTGGCAGATGGACGAGAGCGGCGGCGTCCTGCGCGTGGTCGGGCAGAGCCCGGAGTGGTTGTACGAACCCGTGCTGACGACCTTCGAGATCCGCAGCTCCGACGAACTGTTTTGGCTGGATTCCCTGACCCTGGACATGCAGGATCACGAGGCCCTTCGCTCGGTGCGCTTTGACCGGGACAGGGCGTACATCGTCACGTTCCAGCCCGTGCTCTTCCGGGATCCGCTGTTCATCGTGGACTGCTCGGATCCTTCGAATCTGGTCCAGAAGGGAGATTACGAGCTGCCGGGATGGATTTACGCCATCGAGCCCCGCGGGGACCGGCTGATCACCTTCGGTTTCGACAACGACGAGGGTGGTGCGCTCTTTGTTTCCCTGTTCGACGTGCAGGATCCCTGGTACCCGGAGGAGCTGGTGCGCCGCCGGTTCGGCGAGGCGACGATCATGTCGGCGGACCAGAGCCGTATCCAGAAGGCCCTGCAGGTGCTCGACGATCGGGGACTGATCCTCGTTCCCTACGGCACCACGAGGTCAGGGATCGAGCAGGGAGCCGTGCACCTGTTCGAGTTCACTGCCGACTCCCTCACCGAGCTCGCCTCGGTGACGCTCGCCGGCATCGCCCGCCGTGCGCTGATGCAGGAGGATCACCTTATCGTGGTGGGCTCCGAGCAGATCGCCGCCTTCGACCTGGCCGATCCCGCGGCGCCGCTTCCCGTCGACCGTCTCGACCTGGTTCACTCCGTCACCGCCGTCGAGCCCGTCGGCGACGACCTCCTCGCGGTCCTGACCGAGAACCCATGGACCGGGGAGGCTTTCCTGGAGACCTACCGCATCACCGACACCCACTTCCAGACGCCGCTGGGCGCGGTGAAACTGACGGCGGCAGGTGTCCAACTGCCTGCCAGTTACCAATTATATTGGAACCGATATTTCGATGCGCCATTTCTCTTCTCCCATGATCGGGTGCTGCACCTGCTGTACCGCATGACCAACCCGGCTCCGTCTGGCTCTTCCACCCAACTGGCCAGCTTCGATCTCACGGATCCGACCGCCCCCGTCCTGCGGGGGGTCTTCGATCTGCCAGGACGGGTGGAGCCCACCTCGGCGCGCCGGCAGTTCCACATCTCCATCGAGGCCGGACAGAACGCGGTGCACCTCGCGGGCTTCCTGGCCTACTTCTCTCCCACCGGGAACAACGAGGCTTCGAGCCTGGTGCTCGTCGACGTGCGCGATCCCGCCACGCCAACGACCCGGCAGTGGATGATTCCCGGCTATGAAGGTTCCTGGACCAACCGGGGAACGCTGATCATCTCCGGGGACCACATCTACTCGAGTTATTTCACGGAGTCCGTCGATCGCAACTGGATGGACTCGAAGACCCGGGAATGGATCGACTACCACCTGATCGATCTGGACCTGACGGATCCGGACCACGTGATTTTCGACGCCGGCAGGCGGATTCCGGGTTCGCTGGTGGGCGTGATGCCGCCGGGCTCGGCGCTGGTTACCGTTGATACCCGGCGTGTGCCGCGCCTCCGGACCACACCCGACGAGTGCGCGTCCCGCAACACCTACCCGGTCCTCGACGAGAACACCGACACCTGCTGGTGGATCCGGCATTTTCTGAAGATCAGTTCCTTCGCCGATCCGATGAACAAGTTGATCCGGGAGATTCCGCTCGGGAATTCCTGGATCCGCGACGTGCAGATGACGCCGACGAGGCTGTTCTACACGACCTTCGACGAACCGCTCTACCGGGGGTTTCCCGTGACGGCGCCGCAGGGATGGTTTGACCGCAGGCCGACGCTGCATGCCATTTCTCTGCAGGATAACCCGACGTGGGAGCCCACAGCCGAGGTCGAGCTGCCGCACCCGTATTCGCTTCTGGTCGGGGCTCACGGCGACCATGCCTTCGTCGTGGCCGACGCCCCACCCCTGTTGATCCACCTGCGCAACACGCAGCCGGGCGTCTTTGAACCGGTGTCCGAGATGATGCTGGGGGGCCACCTGTTCGACTTCGACCCCACCGGGGACCGCGTGGTCTTCGCGTTCGGGACGCAGGGCCTGCGGAGCATGCCGCTGACACCATAAGGCCGACATCAGCTCCTGAACAACCTCCCCGGGGTCGCCTGAAAACGAATATTCCAGACAAAAAAATGTGAGAAAGTAAATACACGGGGGAAAAAAGTCCTTGTGCAACGAGGCGAATTTTGACATTTCGCACTTGCGCGAAATATGGAACCTGCTACAACCGTTTGGTGTGGAGGGCTGTGATGGACGACAAACTACTGGATGAGTTGAGCCTGCGGGCCGAGATCTTCAAGGCCATGGGGCATCCGTCGCGATTGCTGATCCTGGACACGCTGGCGGTGGGCCCGCGGCCGGTCACGGATCTGGCCAACCTCGTGGGCGACAACATGAGCACCGTCAGCCGACATTTGAGTGTGTTGCGCACGGCGGGCCTCATCGACAGCCGCCGCAGCGCCAACCAGATTTTTTATTACCTGAAAGTGCCGTGCCTTCCCCGGTTCAGCGCCTGCATTCAGGCCGAGGTGAAGAACCGCCGGAAGTCACGCAGGGAAGACGGCTCCGAACCGAAATGCACGCAGGACTGCGGATTGGGAGGTCTATCATGTCAAGAACCCTGAACGTCCTGGGCACCGGGTGCCCCAAATGCAAGAAGCTCGAGGCCAACGTCCGCGAGGCGGTGGCAAAACTGGGCCTGTCCGATGAGGTGAAGAAGGTCTCCGACATCGACGACATCATCGGCTTCGGGGTCATGATGACCCCGGCGCTGGCCTTTGACCGCGAGGTGAAGGTCAGCGGACGCGTGCCCTCGGTCGACGAGCTCGTCAAGATGCTGCAGGCTTGAAAGGGTGTCGGCCTCGGTCGTTCACTGAAAAGGTAAAATATTTATGAATGATAAAAAACGTATTATCGCCGTCATTGCCCTGTTCACCTTCATGGCCGCGGGCATCGTGGCCTCCGTGATGCGCGAGAAGGACTCCGCCGTCTCCGGGCGGCCCGAGCCCATTCCCCCCGCGGCCGACGGCAAAGGTCCGGTGGTCGTCTATTACTTTCATGGATTCCAGCGCTGCCAGGGGTGCATCCGCACGGAGAAGATGCTGAAGGAGGTGACCTCGGAGGCCTTCCCTGCGGAGATCAAGGCCGGCCAGGTCGCGTTCCGCGCGGTCAACGTCGAGGACCTGGCCAACGTGGAGCTCGTCGAGCGCTTCTCGGTCACGGCGCGGCATCCGGTCATCGCCGACGAGGCCGAAGGTCCGGGCGGCCCCTGGCAGGAGATCAAGGACGTCCCCGGCGACAAGGCCCGGCTGCGCCAGGTGGTCGAGTCCATCGTCCGTCCCATGCTCGCAAAACGCCAGGCGCCGAAATGACCGATCTGGCCCTGCTGGGCTCGGCCGTCTGGCTGGGCATCCTCACGTCGATCTCGCCGTGCCCCCTGGCGACCAACCTCGCGGCCGTCACCTTCATCGGCAAACACGTCACCAGCCCGCGCCGGGTCTTCCTGTCGGGGCTGGCCTACACCCTGGGCCGCGCCGTCTTCTACACGGCGCTGGCGCTGCTGTTGATCCACGGCCTGCTGTCGGCGCCGCTGACGTCGCTGTACCTGCAGAAGTACATGATCATGGCGCTGGGACCGATCCTGCTGCTCACGGGGATGTTCCTGGTGGAGTTGATCGCGCTGCCCGGAACGGGTGGCGGTGCGGGCTGGACCGCGAAGGCGGCGTCCCGCCTCGGCACGGGAATTCCGGCCTCCTTCGGGCTGGGGTTTCTCTTCGCCTCCGCGCTGTGCCCGGTCTCGGGCGCGATCTTCTTCGGCTCCCTGATCCCGCTGTCGCTGCAGTCCGCGACGCCGGTGTTTCCTCCCATCGCCTACGGTGTCGGCACGGGGCTTCCGGTGCTCGGGCTGGCCCTGGCCGTGGCGCTGGGCGTCTCCTCCTGGTCGAAGCTCTTCGGCCGCATCACCTCGGCAGAGCGCTATCTCAGGCTCGGCACCGGGCTGGTGTTCATGGGCCTCGGCGTCTACTTCACGCTGAAGTACCTGTTTCGGTTGTGGTAGGTCCAACGCCCCTGCCGTTTATGTTCACTGCGCGAACTTGACATGATGGGCGATCCGGCATAGTTTTTCCCCATCCCTTCCAGGAGACGATCCCATGACGCCACGCCAACGGAAATACCATCACTGGGTGATGATCCTCACCGGGCTCTACCTGCTCTCGCTGGCGATCCTCTGGCTGCAGTTCCTTCCCATGTACGGGTTCCCCAGGCTTTACGTCACCATCTATTCGGCGCTGTCGGTCATCGTCCTCGGCCTCGCCGTGACCATGGCCGTCCACCAGATCGCCGGCCGGCTCGTCCGTCGGAACATGGTCGTCCAGATCGTGCTGCTGATGCTCAGCGTGTACGGGATTCCCCTGGGAATCTGGGGAATCAGGCTGATGAAGGCACCGCCGGCATAGCACAACCACTTCTTCTGTGACGACGATCCAGAAAAAACACTAATAATGTTAATAATTACAACAACATCAATTCCGGGGGATTACCTGTTCCAACTTGACGTCACTGATGCCGGCGGCGTTCCCGTCTGTCCCCCATCACAGGTCAGCGTGCAGGTGCGCTCCTCGGCGCGGCTGGTCGTGGAACTGGTCTGGACCACGCCCTCAGACGAGGACGAAACGGATGAATTTTTGGGTGCCGGGACAGATGTCGATCTCCACCTGATCCGGGCCGGGGGAACCTGGGACGACACGAGCGGCGGCAGCGATTGTTCCTTCCGTGCACCCCATCCGGATTGGGGGAGCCCAACGGAAACGGATGATAATCCCAGTCTGGATCGGGATGACTCGGATGGGGGAGGCCCGGAGACCATCACGGTCCTGTCTCCGGCGATTACGTTCGGACCCGGAATGGAGTATTACGACAGCCCATATCAGGTGGGCGTGTATTTCTTTGACGATTGGACTTTCGGTGAGGTCTACGCGAGCCTGCGCGTCTATCTGGAGGGAGATCCCGATCCCGTTGCCGTCTGGCCCTCGGTCCTAGACGACGGGGGCAGTCATCCCGATGGCCGTCTCTTCCGGGAGGCGCCGGCTCCTGAACAGTGATGCAACGGGTCTAGCCGGAGATTTCTGGCTCGCCGGCGAGATCGACTGGACCTCGTCGGGGGCCGTCCTGCGGGAGCGAGACGAGCTTACGCCAGGTTATCCTTGATTTGAGGCGCGTCGATGGCTCGGGTTACCCCGCAAGCGTGGAGAAGGAGTTCCGCCGGGTTCTCGGCCGCGGCCTCGTCGAGCCGGCATTGACCCGGGCGGATTCCCGGGTATTATCCACCCCGGCGCGGAAAAGGGGCGCGCGATTCTCCATGCCCACCGATTCCATGCCAGGCCCTTGGGCTGCCCGCTTTCGCATGACGTTTGCGGCCTTCAAATACAGAAACTACCGGCTTTGGTTCACCGGCCAGCTCGTCTCCCTGATGGGCTCCTGGATGCAGGGGACCGCCCAGGGATTTCTGGTCTTCGAACTGACCCGCTCCCCGGCCTATCTGGGATACGTCGCCTTCGCGGCAGGGATCCCGTCCTGGTTCCTGATGCTCTACGGCGGCGTGGTGGCCGACCGGGTCTCGCGCCGGAACCTCCTGATCGCCACGCAGTCGGCCATGATGGCCGGCGCCGCGGTGCTGGCGACACTGACCTTCCTGGGCGTCGTGGAGCCCTGGCACATCCTCTGCCTGGCCGTCCTGCTGGGGGTGGCCAACGCCTTCGATGCGCCGGCGCGCCAGTCCTTCGTGCTGGAGATGGTCGAGCGCGAGGATCTCACCAACGCCATCGCCCTGAACTCGACGATGTTCAACGCCGCGACCGCCGCCGGTCCCGCCGTGGCCGGCATCATCTACGCGCTGGCCGGGCCGGCCTGGTGCTTTGCCGTCAACGCTATCTCCTTCCTCGCAGTGATCGCCGCGCTGCTCCTGATTCGCCCGCGTGAGTTGGACAAGGCGCCGCCGGGTAAATCCGCCAGGGCCGAGATACTGCACGGGATCCGGTTCGTGGTCCGGGATTCCAGCGTGCG
>JAHITJ010000116.1 GCA_018817795.1 Myxococcota bacterium
AAGGGGCGCGCCCGCTTTGGATTGTCCGCCCACCACATCGCCGTCGTGGGGCGACCTGGCAGCACCGCCATCCTGACGGGCCCCGGCCTGCTTGAAGACTGTGCCCGTGTGTTTGGCGCCGGGTTCGACAACCGGATCTGTGCCCGGGTCATGCTCACCCCGCACGGCCCGACGGCGTCCGATGTCATTGACCGGGTCCGCGCTCCGGTGCTCATCCAAATCTGTGAGAAAGACCCGCTGGTGTCCATGGACGGGAGCCTCGGCATGGCCAGTCGGATGGGCGCCCTGGCTCAGGTCAAGCGATACCCGATCGGGCATTTCGATCTCTATCTGGGGAAGGACTTCGAACGCAGCGTGGCCGATCAGATCGAGTTTTTCACGCAGCATCTTTTGGGGACAGAGGAATGAACCCTCCACGCCTCCGTTCTGATAGACGAATTGATTGGCCTGCGATATTACGACCAACCGTTTGGAGAATGGAGCCAATTCTCATGCATTCAACCGTTGAAAAATTGATCCTGGGCTGGCTGGTTGTCGTGGCGACGGCATGGGCATGCGATTCGCCGCTTGTCCATCGCACGGATGGTGGTTCAGACATCCTGACTCCGGACGTGCCGGATGCGGCCGACGTTTCGGATCGAAGTGACGACATGGACGTCATCGACGCCGGAGCCGATGCAGACGCAGATGCGGACACGGAGTGGTGGGGACCCGACCCTGACGAGCGGCGCATACCCTGTCCGGGTGCTGGCGGGGGATGGCTCGGGGGCATGACGGCCGTGTATCCATACATCATTTGGGCCGAAGGCTACTGGGTCGACAACGGACATACTAGCCGGATCCTTGCGTTGAACGTCGAGACGAACACCGTCGTCCAATGGGGAGAAATCCGGAAGCGGGTCAGCGGGCAAAAACTGGTCTATCACGAGCCTTCGCAAAGTGTCTATTTTCTGGGTGATGAATCTGAAGAAATTCCAGATTGGCCCTTTTATCGGACTATAGTTTTTCTATATAAACTAATTCCTGCCAGCCAATCAATGGAAGAAATCCAGTTGGAACACGACCTCTATTCACCCGGCTGCGCCGCCTACGGCAAAAGCAAGACCACCCTGCATCGGATCGATCCCATCAGCGGCTGGCTGCTCCTGTCCTGTCAATACATTCTCGAGAGCAACTCCAGTTGGATCATCAAGGATGTCTACAGGAAGAACATCTTTTCGGGGGAAGTGCAGCCGTTGGTGGAAGGCTTCCGGGAAACGCCCATCGTGTACAGTTTCCTCGCGGATGTCTCTTTGCAGCATTTCACGCTGAACATCAACGGGGTGGATGAGCGTGGGCAAAATGAACCGCCCTATGTCTTTTCCTCCTGGGACGTCTCCGGCGAGGTCGCCGAGGAGACGTTCCGGCTCGAGGTGCCCTACCAGCAGATGGCTTTTGGTCTGTATGGTTCAGAGGAATCGCTTCTCTATTATTCCGAACTGGGGTCATCCGGGCGTCTGGAAGGGCGCATCATGGACCAGGTGACCGGTCTGGTGACCCCATTCCCCGCGTTTTCCCGCCATGTATACCTGCCCGCCCGGCTCCATGAAAGCCAGTCGCCCGTTGTCAGTTGGATGCGGGCGGAGGGAGATATTAATTATTGGTCGGATGGCAGTCTGACCCCCGCCAATTACTCTGTGGGCATCTACTTGTGGGATCCCGACAACGGCCGGATCCGCAAAGTGACCGGAGAACCGTATGCCTATGGCTTCCCCATGCTGATGCACGACCAACCCGAGCCACGTTACATGGTCTACCTGATGCGGATCTCCCAGAACGATCTATGCATCGCCTACAAAGATATGATCGCCGCGGGCATCCTCGACGAGACCGGCCACCTGCTCCCGGAGCCGTGAGCGCGCAAGCTGAAGTATTTCAACAAGTGAAGGACGGGCGGTCAGTTCGGATCGGCCCGCAGCATGCGGGAGATCTGATCGAACAGGGTGCGGTAGCGGGGGTTGTAGGGGCGGCGGGAGAGGGCGTAGATGGCCTCCATGGCGGCCTGTCCGAGTTCGCCGGAGCGGGCCAGCAGCACCGCGCGCGCCCAGGCCAGCCGGCTCGACGAGGGCCACAGGGCGCGGGCTGACTGGGAAAGCTCCCAGGCCTGGTCGGGCCAGGCCGCCCAGCGGGTCAGCAGCCACACCAGATCGATGCCCTGCTCGGGCCTGGCGCGGGCCATGGCCACGGCGCGCTCGAGGAAGACGTCGGCGTTGCGCCAGCCCTGGCGGCTCGCGCCCAGGGCCAGCAGCGCGAACGCGCACGCGCCCCGGGAGCCGTACAGTTCGCGTCCCAGGAAATGGTAGAGCTCGTCGGGGGGCGCGTCGTGGACCAGGGCCAGTTCGGCGGCCAGCAGGCGGGCGTCGGTGCCGGCGGGACCGTCCTTCCCGGCCAGCTCCGCGAGCTCGTCGATGCCGGCGCGGTCGCCCCGCAGGATCCGCAGGCGCGCCCGGACCAGCGCCTGACCGTCGGAGAGGGTCTCCTTCTCGAGGGGCGGCAGGAGCGCCAGGGCGGCGTCGACGTCGAGGGCGTCGAGGAACCACGCGGCCCGCACGGCCAGCTCTTCGGGATCCGACGAGGTCTCCTCGGCGGGCAGGCCGGCCTCCAGCTGGGCCGTGACCAGCCCCTGCATCAGCTCGCGCTTCCCGCTCTCCAGGCCCTGGCGCAGCGGCGCGGCGGCCAGGGACCACTCCTCCTCCTCGACCAGCCCTTGCCCGAAGGCGGCCTGGGCTGCGATGAGGTCGGCGCCGCGCAGCTTGGCGAGCATTGCCGCCACCGCGGTGAAGCGGCGGGTGCGGGTCAGTTCGTACACGCGCTTCTCCACCGGCGGGATCACGGCGCGCACGCGGGCGGCGCCGCCGAACCACTGGGGCATGGCCGAGAACGCGCTGATCACCACGATGAGGTCCTGCTGCATGTGTCCCGGGAGCGTCCACCACGGGCGCTGCAGGAACACCGGCGCCAGCTGGATCAGCGCCGCGCGCGCCCTGGGTGTGGTCGAGACGGTGCCCACGCGGGTGTCGCCGCCGAACAGCCGGGCGAAATGGAAGGCGTTGGCGTAGAACATCTGCGCCAGCGGCGGCATGCGGGCGTCGGGCTCGGCGAGCAGCATGGCGTTGTCCCACCAGAACTCGAACAGTGAGGACATCACATAGACCTGGCGCACCCAGGTGACCTCGCCGCGGTTGAGCAGCCACACGGCGTCGCGGGCGCGGCGGATGCGGGATGCGGCGGCCTCGGCCTCCTTGTCGCGTCCAAGGCCCCGCAGGTACGCCTGCATCTCGGTGGCGGCCAGCTCGAAGTCGGGGACCGCCAGCGCGAGCATGGCTGCGTAGAACTTCTTGTCGAGGCCGCGCTCGCGGCGGTAGACCTCCAGGAGCCGGGCAGCGCGCTCCGGGCTGTCGGCGAACAGCGCGGGAACCGCCGCATGGTGTTGCAGGTACTCCCGGGCCTCGTCGGAGAAGCGGTGACCGGTCACCAGTGTCTGCGCGAAGAAGGCGTCTGCGCCCAGGGTCCACGCGATGCGCGAGAGGGCGGCGGCGGCCTCGTCCTCGTCCTCGGTCGCCAGCAGTTTCATGAAATAGGCGCGGGGTGAGTGCGGCGCGGCCACGGGGCGGGGCTTTTCAAAGGCTCCGGGGTTCGAGAGCACCTCGAGATCCGCCGGCGGCAGCAGCGAGAGGCAGTCCTCCCACAGCGGATCCGGATGAAGCGGCAGCAGGCGTCGCTCCATCAGGCGCACCACGTGGCCCCAACGGCGCAGCAGGGCAGGCTGCGACAGGTCGATGGTGCGTGGCGTGTCCCCGCCGGGGTTGGCCGTGAGCCTGGCCCACCGCGGGGCCCCGCACATCATCGGAAGCGGCGAAGGCGCGGGGGCGGCCCACGCCTCGAACAGGCTCTTGGCGAAGGCCGGATCGGTGCCCAGTTGGGTCTCCCGGGGGGTGCCGTTCTCCACCGCGTGGGTGAGCAGCAGTTGCCCCGACAGGAGCACCTTCAGGCCGTGTCGGTGCAGCAGGCCGCTCTTGCGCAAGGTGAACTCGTAGTGGAACTGGGGGGGGGACACCTGCGTCGCAGTGGGTGCCGCGACCGCGAAGGGCACGGGCGTGGCGACCCAGGCCAGGCCGATGGCGATCAGGAAGGACCGCAGGAGACGGCTCGCGGCCATGTTGTCGACGGTGCGGTGCACTACTCGGAGTCTCCCCTGAGGGTTTCGCACTGCGGCGGATCGGCGGTTTCCTGGTTGAAGCGGTCGACGCTGTAGATCTGGGAGAAGGGTTTCCGGCGCGCCTTGCGGATGCCCTCGACGGGCCAGCCCACGGCATGCACCAGCTCGACGCGGCAGGTGGCCGGAATCTGGAGGAGCTTCTTGATCTTCCGCTCGTCGAACCAGCCCAGGATGCAGGTGCCCAGGCCGAGCTCGGTCGCCGCCAGGCAGAAGTGGGCCGCTGCGATGCCGTTGTCCAGGCTGACGAACCGCTTGTTCTTGACCAGGCCGCCCAGCATCGACGCGGGGTTGGGGATCGTGCCGACCTGCACCACGAGCATGGGGGCGGTGGGGACGAACTTGTTGATCGGGATCAGGGCCGACGTGCAGGCGGCGGCCACCCGGGCGCGCAGCGCTGCATCGGTCAGGGCGATGAAGTGCCAGGGCTGGCTGTTGCACGCCGAGGGTGCCTCGGCGGCGGCCTCCACGAGCTTCCTCACCAGGTCCTCGGGGACGGGGTCGGGCCTGAAGCGGCGCACGCTGCGGCGTTCGCGGGTGAGTTCGGAAAACGTCATGGTACCGGTGCCGCGGCTACTTCTGCTCGGGATACAGTTTGAGGCCCAGGGTCATCGACTGTTCGATGTTCTGCTTCTGGCCGCCGGCCTCGACTTCCATCTTCATCTTCGTCTCGGAGGTGATCTCGGAGGTCGGGACCATCCTGGTCAGGTCCATCTTCACGGTGCCATTGCCGCTGCTCTTGAACTCCTGCATGTGGATCACCGTCCCGGCCGGCAGGTTGGGGTTCTTCAGTTCCTGCGGCTCGGCGGACTGCACGAGCTCGACCTTCATCTCGATGTTGTTCCCTTCGAGCTTGGTCAGCGTGTACTTGTACTGGTTGGTCATCAGGATGCCGCCCGAGGTCATCTGCGTGGTGACCGTCCAGGTCGCTCCCGGGCCCACCGGCGCTTCGGGCAGGGGCACCGACATCTGGTTCATCTGCTGCCGCATGTTCTCCATCATGGAGGTCAACTGCGGATTGGTGTTCGAGGGCATCTTCATCTCGGCCGAGACCGTGATGCCGCGCGTGGTCACCTCGGCCGAGCCGTTCATGCCCTTGATGTCGTTGAGTGCGTTTTTCATGGAGTCGATCATGGCAGGGGGCGTCTTGTCATCTCCCACGACATCCACGGAATCCAGGAGGAAGTCATACAGCAGGTTGCCGGACTCCTTCACCTCGCGGTTGGTGATCTTCATGTTCATCTTCATCAGCGGCAGCGACACGGCCGGCTGTTGGACGGCGCCCATGGAAATCTGCATGCCCATCTTGAGCTCCATCATGGCCACGGTGACGTCGCCACCCTTGTAGAGGTAACGCAGCGCGACCTTGTTGTCGCCGCCGGCGTTCTCGACCACGATCTTCGCCTCGGGCATCACTGCAGGCGGGGCCTGGACGGTTTCGATCTTGGCAGGTTCGGCGGGCTTGGCCGGGTTCCGGGCGTCAACAGGGGGCTTGACGGTCTCGGAGGTCTTCACCGGCTGGGTCTTGTCGTCGGCGGCCTTCTGCTTGTCACCGCTTTCTTTGTTGCAGGCCGTCAGCGAGGCAAAGCTCAGGCCGGCCAGAAGGAACATGCCAAGTACGAGGGTGGAAAGATTTTTCATGAGGTCATCACTCCTGTGAGTTGATCGTATAGATGAAATCGACCTTGCGGTCAAGGGGTGGGCCAGGAGCCTTGTGGCTCTAATCCTCGTCTTCGTCCTCGTCGTGCTGCTCCTGCACCTCTTCCTCGTCGTCATCGAAGTCGAAGTCGGTCAGGGGCTTCTTGATCGGAACGGGGATCATCGGAAGCTCGGGGTCGAAGGCCATCTTGCGGGCCTTGTTCGCCTTCGGGGCGATGCGGAAGAACCACATCAGGGCGTCGGAGAGGCGGCCTTCCTCGGACTGCATGTGGCGCGTGAGCTGCCCGCTGTCCTTGAAGCCGGCGTCGACGAGCACCTGGCCGCAGGAGATGTCCTCGACCATGGTGATGGAGAACACGCTGGAGATGTCGCTGGTCTCGCCGAGCTCCTCGACGAGCTTGGTGACCATCCAGGCCAGATAGCGGCGCTCCTTGATCGAGCGGGGCAGGGTCAGGATGTCGAGCTTGGCGTGGCCGAAGGCGTCGTTGATCTCGGCGGCGACCCAGAGGTTGCGGCGGCCGATGCGCACCTCGAGGATGAAGTGCGGATGCATCACGCCCTTGCCGAACGGATGGTACAGCGGGGTGACCTCGGGCAGGTGCAGGATCGCGTTGATGGCCTCGGGATCGTCGATGAAGGTCTCCTTCAGTCCCGCGGGCTTCTTGCCGATGGGCTCTGGCTCGGCAAACTCGATCTGCTTTTCGTGCACGAGCTTGGCGATGCCGCCGGTGATGGGCCGGCCGTCATGATCATAGACGCGGCTCATGACGTAGGCGTCGGCGTTGCGGAAGTACCCCGGGATGATGGCTTCCTTGGAGAAGCCCACGGTGCGCCAGGAGTTGGAGTCCTGCTTTTCCACCAGGGTATAAACTTTCTTTAACTTTTCACGGGCGGCCATCTCGTCGAAGATGTTGCACTTGAGCTTGTACTGGCCGAGCCGGTAGTCGACGATGCGCATGTGCTTGTGGTGTGGCGTGACCAGGAGGCTCAGGTTGAGCTTGCGGTCCGAACGCCGGCAGATGTATTCGTCCAGCGCACGGGGATAATGGGACATGTCCGAGCAGGGAGGACACGGGCGGATCGTGGGCGTCTCCGGGACGTTGGGATGCTCGATGTCGAAGAGACCGGGACTCGTTTTTTTATCCATGTTGGATTGACCCCTTTTGTGGGAGAGCGGGAGAGTAGGGAAGCGAATTGTGCGTGTCGGGCATAGGAGGATGAACCTTCAAACACCTCAGCTAAAGCCCCGTTATAGGGACAGTACTCAGGAAGTCAACCCCTTTTTCCCCAAATCCGCCGGGATTTGGATTTCCAGCACGAAGTGCCCGCCACCCTCGTCGGGGACGCAGGTGAGGGTGCCGCCGGCCCGGCCCGCGAGCATGCGGCACACCGAAAGACCCAGACCGGTGCCCGTGCCGGGGTCCTTGGTCGTGAAGAACGGCTCGAAGATGCGCCCGGCCAGCTCCGAAGGCACGCCAGGCCCGGTATCACGCACGTCGATGTGGAGGGAGTCGCCGTGCCTGACCAGGCTGATGGTGACGGTGCCGCTGCCGTCCATGGCCTGGGCGGCGTTGACCAGCAGGTTGACCAGGATCGACTTCCATTCGCCGGGCACCGGGATCGACATCGCCTCCGGGGCCGCATCGACGGTGAACGTCACGTCGCGGCACCAGGCCTGGTGACGGAGGATGTCGACGGCGTCGGGCAGCCACTCCGAGGCGGGGCCGGAGGCCAGGCCGCCTTCCTCGCCGCGGGCCAGCAGCAGCAGGCGCCGGATCAGTTCATCCATGCGCCGGATCTCGGCCTGCATCATCGTCAGGTGTTCGGTGGTGCGCGGGTCCAGTCCTGCGTCGGTGAGCAGGTCGAGGTGGGCGAAGAGGGCCGCCAGCGGGTTTCCCAGCTCGTGGGCCAGTCCTGCGGCCAGGTGTCCGAGGGTGATCAGTTTCTCCTGGGAGATGAACTTCTCCCGCGTGTTCAGGATCTCGCGGTTCTGCTCCTCGATGATCGCCAGCTGGCCCGCCAGGCGCTCTTCCTTCTCACGAAGGGCCGCGGCCATGACAGCCACGGCCTCGAAGGACGGCGTGCGCAGGTCGGTGCGGGGCATCTCGCCCTGGGCCAGCTTGCGTGCGGCATCGACCAGCTGGGTGTCCTCGCGCCGCCGGCGCCGCTCGTCGAGGGCAAAGGCGACGGCCGCCAGGATGGGCAGCAGGCCGGTGAGCCACCACCACGCCGGGACGCCGCCGGACGTGAAGGCGCCCTTCTCCAGGGCCCAGCGCGCATGCTCGTTGCGGCCGCAGATCCAGGCGTCGGTTTCGGCCGTGGTCGCGTCGGGGGCGATCCGGTTCCAGCACGGGGTCGCGGCGCCCGGGTCCGCGTCGCCGAACACCAGGCGCCCGGCGGAATCGTTCCAGATCAGGGTCAGGTTCCAGCGGGCGGTCTGTTCGACCAGGTCGCGGAACTGGACCCGCCGCACCGCCGGGCTGAGGACCCCGGTGGAGCGGATCAGTGAGTGCGCCAGCAGGCGGGGGCGCAGCCAGTCGTGCGGATGGTGCGTGACGCGGGTCCGGCTCAGGACGGCCCAGCCCAGCAGCGGGGTCAGGCACAGCATCCAGAGAATGAAACGGGAGGTCTGCAGGTTCTTCAACGGAGGGCCCCCACCTGCGCCCCCACGGGCGCTCCCACGGGCGCCCCCACGGGTGCCCCGATATGCAGGCCCAGATCAGCCCAGTACTCGTCCATCACGGGCGACATGGGCGTGCACATGTCGGACTTGTGGGCGGCGATGCGCAACGCCGCAAGACGGGAGGAGGTCTGGTGGTTTTTCATGACAATGGTGATTGGTTTGCCCATGGACGGGACGCCGCAGACGACCAGGCGCATG
>JAHITJ010000013.1 GCA_018817795.1 Myxococcota bacterium
ATCCGGGATCTTCAGGCGCTGGTGCGCGCGGGCCGCTTCAGGGAGGACCTTTTCTACCGCCTGAGTGTCTTCCCTGTCACCGTGCCGCCGCTGACCCAGCGCAAGGCGGACATCCCCCAGTTGGTCCAGTTGGTCGTTCGGAAGATCTGTCTCAAGGAGAACCAACCGGTCAAGGAGGTCAGCCCCGAGTTCCTGCAGATGGTGGTGGATCAGTCCTGGCCCGGGAACGTGCGCGAGCTGGAGAACGCCGTGGAGTACGCCATCACCGTCGCACAGGAACGGATGATCCTGGAGGTCCCGGATCTGCAGGCATACCTGCGCAATTTCACGAATCCGGGTCCGGGCACCGAGGTCGGCGAACGGACCGTCGCAATGCCGTCCTTGGAGAATGCCTTCTCGCTTGACGAACATCTCGACACCGTGGCTCGTGAGTTGATCTCCTACGCCATCGCCAGGGAGAACGGGAACGTGACCCGGGCCGCGACCCGGCTGGGACTCTCACGCCGGCGCATGTCCCTTTACATGGAACGGCTGGGACTGAGTGCTCCCAACGCGCGGGGCCGACCCCGCATGCAGTCATCAGGAGTGAAAAATGGACAAGGATAGGAACCGCTCGACCAAGGACGGCCCGAAGACACGGGACACCGAACACGAGAAGGTGGCAGTGAAGGTCACCTATGACACGCACAAGCGGCTGAAACTGCTCGCCATCGTTGAGGATCGGTCGGTGACGGACATCCTCGACGAGATCGTGCGGGACCGGTACGGCAAACGCCAGAAGGAAATCGAGACGCTGATCAAGATCGCAGGGAATCCCACCAAAGTCGTATAAAGTGGACCTGTCCGGAGTTCCAAGGTGCCGGTCCGGCACCGTAAACACTGTGTGGTTTCGCGTAGGAAGAGGCCCGCTATCGAAAAATTCTCCAGGTCTGCGGATTCATCCCGTCGGGCCCCGCCATCACCGAGCCGTCCGGATACCGGGCCGTGATGACGGCTTCGGACTGGCCAATTTCCAGGGTCAGATAGTGCAGGACGTTTTCACCGTATCGATGGCCCCAGAAGGCTGCGTCATCCTGATAGCACGCCTGGGTGCAATCGTGATAGTAGGCGCCTCCGTCGCGTGACCAGGCCGGGTCCGCCAGTTCGTTGATCCGAGCACCGTCCCATGGACGCCGCTCAAAGGTGAAGACACGGTCCTCTCCGGTGTCGACGTTGTGCAGGTTCTGTTCGGAATAAGCTGTGGGACGCTCAAGAAGACCGTATTCGTGCTCCAGGCGCGCGCCGCCCCCGCCGGTCAGAAAGTAGTGGATCGGCCTCCCGGACGGCTCGTGATCTGCATCGAAGACCCACGGCCCGTAGGCGACCTCGTAATGCTCGAACATGTGATCGTGCCCGTAGAAGACGGCGTGCACGCGGGTACGGTCGAACAGGGGAATCAGTTGGCGTTGCAGCTCGGTATCCGTGTTCTCCATGCCCGACGAAAGGATCGATCCGTGGAAGAACACGAAGCGCCAGAGGCCCGCCTTCTGCGCGTCAGCCAGCTCCTTTTCCAGCCAGGCGAAGTCCCGCTCTGACATGGGGCCGTAGAAGGCGTCGATCAGGAACAGGCGGGCGTCCATGGCCCTCAGCACCCGGTGCCGACGGTCCAGTCCGGGCTCGAATTCCTGCGGGAAGCCGGCGGCCCATGATGCGCCGTCGTCATAGCGCACGTCGTGGTTGCCCGGGACCAGCGCCAGCGGCGTCCCCGCGGCCAGACGTGGAAGGACCGTCAGCAGACGCTCCCAGGAGGCGAGTTCGCTGCCGTTCTGGAGCGAGTCGCCGCAATGGATCACCCAGTCGGGATTCTCCTCATGAACCCGCTCGAGCATCAGCGCGGCGGAGGCCATGGTGCTGCCATCCACAGGCTGGATGTCGCCCAGGACGACGATGTTCAGTGGCCAGGCAGGCTCGGGCGCGTGCACCGAGAACAGATCTTCGGCGTATGGATGACGAGTTGATTCCGGCCGGTAGAACAGCGTGGATCCGGGCGTCAGCGCAAGGCAGACGCTGTGCAGGGTTCCGTCGTCATCGGCGTCGGTGCTTCGTGAGAGGTTGGTGGAGTCGATGGAGAACACCAGCGCGGCGGCCTCACGGTTGGCCGAGAGCCAGGAGATGCAGATGCGGAAAGGATCCGCAGAGACTAGCGTCACCCAGGGACCCAGGTCGAAGCCGGTACCCTGGCGCAGGGGCTCCATGGAGGAGAGAGTGGCCGGCTCGCAGGCGAACAGGGTGAAGGGAATAAGCAGGAGCGCGAAAAATGGGAGCCTCATGTCGGGCAGTACTACTATCACAGGGAAAAAAAGAAAAGGGCGCCGTCAGGGATTCCTGACCAGTTCTTCCAGGTGGCGCCAGGTTTCCGGGTAGCCGGTGGGGGCTGGTCCTTGACGGCAGAAATCGTCAAGCCGGAGGGAACGTGCGACGGCCTCATCGAGCAGGGGATCGGCCCCGGGGGTCACCGCGCCGATGCGCAGGAGGTCACGGGCAGAGCTGCGGGAGGCCAGCCAGGCCCGGACACGGCGGGCCAGCTCCTGTTGGGCCTGGTCTGTGACGCGGCCGGACATGCGGGAGATGCTGCGGGGGACGTCGAGGGCCGGATAGTGGCCAAGCTCGGCGAGTTCACGCGTAAGCACCAGATGACCATCGAGTAGCCCCCGCACTTCGTCGGCAACCGGCTCATCGAGATCATCGCCTTCCACGAGCACCGTGTACACCCCGGTGATGGAGCCGCAGGTCCCGGTCCCGGCGCGCTCGAGCAGGCGCGGGAGTCCCGCGAAGACCGACGGCGGATAGCCGCGACGGGCCGGAGATTGCCCCATCTGCAGGTGGATCTCGCGCAGGGCGCGGGCCATCCGCGTGAGCGAGTCCACGAGCAGCAGCACGTTGTGTCCACGGTCGCGGAACCACTCGGCGATGGTCGTGGCACACAGCGGAGCAAGCGCACGCACCAAAGCTGGTTGGTCCGAGGTGGCCACCACCATGACACAGTTGGCGCGATCGGCCGAGGGCAGGTTGTCGTGCAAGAACTCCACCACCTCGCGGCCGCGCTCCCCCACCAGGCACACCACGGTGACGTCGGCTTCGGCCTGGCGGGCCAACTGGCCCATCAGGTGGCTCTTCCCGACGCCGGAGCCGGCAAAGAGGCCGACGCGCTGCCCACGGGCAAGGGTGCACAGCCCGTCGATCGCGCGCACGCCGGTCACGAACGGTTGGTCCGCGAGCGGACGTTCCAGAGGAGAGGGAGCCGTCGCATCATAAGGGAGCCGCTCGCCCCGGATCGGTTCGCCTGAGTCCATGGGCCTGCCCAGGCCGTCGAGAATGCGGCCGCGCAGCCGGTCGGACACGATCACGCCCGACGCCATGCCCGGGCGCACGCTCCATCCGGGACCGATGCCGGTCAGCGGTCCTGCCGGACTGCACCAGACATCATCCCCGTCGAAGCCGGTGACCTCCGCCGGCAGCAACTGGGTTCCGTCAGAGGAGACGAGCTCAACCCACTCCCCCATGCGTGGATCGGAGAGACGGATTCGGACCAGGCAGCCGTCGACGCCGCACACCCGGCCGAGGGCGGCCGGCCCGTCGGTCATCTCCGCGCGAGCCGTTGCACGTTCGAAGAAGTCATCCAGGGTCGGACTCATGCAGCACCTGTTCGAGTTCCCGCTCCCAGGCCGCGGCCAGGGATGAACTCCGGGCATCGATGCGCAGGCCGGGCGTCTCCAGGATCACCTCTCCGGGTGCGACCCGTTCATCCTCGCGCAGTTGAAAACGCACATGCTGATAGGACGGAGCGATCCTGTGCAGGAGGCCGCCGAAGCGGCCGGCGTCGTCCGGATGGTGGAACAGGGTGACGTCCTCGGCCGGCATCAGGTTCGCGAGCATGCGCGACACCCAGACTGTGAGGGCTTCCTGTGTTGCGGCCAGCTCACGGCCCAGCGCCCGTGCGGCCAGCTTGGCGGCCAGTTGCGGGACCCGGGACATGAGTTGTCCCTTCAGGGATGCCAGGGCGTCGTCGTGGCGGCGGAGCTGGTCGGAAAAGCGCTTTAGATTCAATGAATTGGCCTCTTCCTGTCCCTGTCGGAACCCCTCGGACCTGGCCTGCTCACGGGCAAAGTCGAGCCGGGTCCATTCCTCGTCGAGCCGGATCCGCTCCTCCTCGAGATCCCGGATCCGATCCAACGCCAGTGGACCCAGCCGCACCGGCCATGAACGAAGGCTGATTTCGCCCGCGACGAGTTCCTGCGGCGACAGTTGACGCACCGGTTCGGTCCTGTCTTCGGCGTCAAAGGGGGTCATGGAATGGCCAGCATCCGTTCGATGGCGCCGCGGGCCCGGTCGGCGATGGCAGGGTTCACGGTGATCCGATGCCGAAGGTGCAGCAGGGCGTCGCGCACATGCACCAGGCGGGTCATCTTCATGTTGGCGCAGACCAGATCGGGTCCGGCCGGGATCATCACGAGATCGGGCCGGGCCGTCTGCAGGCGGTTGATCATGCCCACCTCGGTTCCCAGGATCAGTTTCGTCCCGTGGGGCAGATCGGCGATCCGGCGCAGCATGCCGCCGGTGCTCTCCACGAAGTCGGCGCTCTCGCAGACGGCCAGGTCGCACTCGGGATGCACCATCACCAGGGCGTCCGGAAACTGCCCGCGCTTTCGGGCGATGTCCTCGGGCAGGATGCGCTGATGGACCGGACAGAAGCCGGGCCAGAAGACCACCTGGCGGTCCATGCCGCGGGTGACCCACTCGCCGAGATGGCGATCCGGGACGAACAGGATCGTGCGATCCACAGGGATGGACTCGACCACGGCGCGGGCATTGGCGCTGGTGCAGCACAGGTCCGACAGGGCTTTGATCTCCGCCGTGGAGTTGACGTAGGTCACGGTGACCGCGCCAGGATGGTCCGCCTGGAAGGCCAGCAGTTCCTCGGGCGTGATCATGTCGGCCATGGGACATCCGGCCTCGGCCACGGGCAGCAGCACGGTGCGTCCGGGGGCCAGGATCGCCGCGGTCTCAGCCATGAAGTGCACGCCGCAGAACACGATGACCTCAGCCTCGACGACGGCCGCGCGCCGGGACAACTCCAGCGAGTCCCCGGTGAAGTCGGCGATGTCCTGCACCTCGGCCAGTTCGTAGTTGTGGGCCAGGATCACGGCCTTGTGGCGCGTGCGCAGTTCGGAGATCTCCTCGATTAATTGCGAAGGGTGCGGGGGTACCGACGTGGCCATGATTTCACCTCCGGAGTGGGACATGAAGGCGTTCTTGTCACAGGTCCGGCGAGAAATCAAGGGGTACGCGGCGGCAGGCGACCCGGACTGGTCCGGCATCGTGCAGCACCGGGCTCCAGTTGCCGCAGGCATCCTCGCGGCGGGTGCAGCGGCTGGCGTAGGGACAACCCGAGGGCGAGGGTCCGGGCAGGGAGGCCGAGCTTGCATCCGGCAGCGGCCCCCCGGAGGCGTCGAGGAGATCCCGCGTGTACGGGTGGAGGGGCCGGAAGAACACCTCGGACGCGGGTCCGCACTCCACGAGACGTCCGGCATAGAGCACGGCCACCTGGTCGCACAACTGGGAGACCAGGGGCAGATCGTGGGAGATGAACACGAGCGTCAGTCCCGTCCGCTCGTGCAGGTCCAGGAGCAGCGACAGGATCTGACCCTGCACCGAGAGATCCAGCGCAGCGGTGGGCTCGTCGGCGATGAGCACCTCCGGAGAGAGCATCATGGCCCGCGCGATCGCCAGGCGCTGACGCTGGCCGCCGGACATCTTTCGCGGGTGGGCGTCCAGGGCTCCCGCGTCCAGCCCCACCTGCTCGAGCACTTCGGCGCAGCGCTCCAGGCGTTTCTTTTCATCTTTCCAGCCATGAATAATCAGGGGTTCCTCAAGGATCCGACGGTTGTTGAACCGTGGGTCGAAGGAGGCGATGGGGTCCTGGAACACCGGCTGCACCCGGGATCGCAGGCTTCGAAGCTCCGTGGCCGGGATGCCGGCGAGATCCCGTCCGAACCAGCGCACGGAACCCGCCTGCAACGGCAGGAGGCCCAGGAGGGCCCGCATGAGGGTTGATTTTCCGCTTCCGGACTCCCCCACCACAGCCCACTTCCGGGAGCGTTGCATGCTGATGGACACGTCCTGCAGCGCCAGGCCCGGGGCGCCAGGAAAGCGTACCGATCCGGCGACGATCTCCAGGATGGGCGTCTCGGGGGAATACTCGGCGGGGCGTGCGGTTCCTGCGGACATGGCCCGAGCAGTCTACGTCTTTTTCGAGGCAATGCGAAAAAATGAGTTCGGACAGACCCATGATAATGATCATTTCCTCCGTGCCCAATTCATGATAAAACCACAAAGCCAAAACGGGTGGATACACTTTTGCGGATGGGTTTTGTCGACTGGAGGAGTTCAATGCTTAAAAATATTCTCATGCATGCGAGCCTGTTAGCCGTTCTGCTGGTTTCCACGGTCGTCTCGGCCGAGGAGCCAACTGTCGCCGAAACGCCGGTCGTCGCCGAAACGCCGGTCGTCGCCGAAACGCCGGCTGTCACCAACGCACCTCTGCCGGATCCAGCACCGCTGCCCACGCTGGCCGCCGGCTCTGGCCTGTTCCAGACCCTCACGGCCGTTCCCGGAACCCCCTGGACCTTCGGCCTTGCGATGCACATGGAATTTTTCCGATACACCGATTTTCTGGTGGCCAACCAGAACGAGACCAACTCCCGCACCGCCGGTGGCGTGCATTTCCAGATGTTTTTCCCCCATGCCATCGAGGCGTTCGCGACGATCTATTCGATGAGCAACATCAACGAGCGCCAGTATGTCTCGGAGACTTCCGAACCCTCCACCCAGATGGCCCTCGGTGATTTTTTGTTTGGCGCTAAATACAGTCACCGGATCACACCGTTCCTGAACCTGGGCGGCGCGCTGGTGGGTCGACTGTACTCAGGCATGGCCGAGGTGGGTCCCGACCTCTCCGCCACCTCGCTGGGTTTCCACTTGCTGGCCTCCCTTGACGGCCGCACCCTGGCACCCAATGCGCCGCTGCCATTTCTCGTTCACCTGAACCTCGGCTACGTATATGACGGCTCCTCCAACGTGCTCGGAGACAGCCCCCGCTCCGCGGACTATGCGACGGTCGAGCCGTTGTATGGCTACATGGTCCAGGCCTTCGCCCTGGGCATCTCCCAGAGCCGGGTCCAGTTCAGCCTGGGTCTGGAGCTGCCCTTCAAGGTGAAGGGCATGACGCTCTCTCCCGTCGTGGAATATGGATTCCGCTTCTACACCGACGGTGCCGACGACACGCTGATGGGCTGGCGTCACCGGGTGGCCGTCAACGGCAACGTGGCCGCTGACGACACCTTCTCGCAGAACCTCATGGTGGGGGTGCGCTGGCACATCCGGCCGCAGGTGGCGCTCTCCGCGGGCGTGGACCTGGCCCTGGACTATCCCGGCTACGCCGTGGCCCCCCCGCTGCCCGTCTACAACGTCTTCGCCATGCTGTCCTATCACGTGGCCGAGTCGAAGGGACCATGCGTGGCCGAGATCCGCGAGGTTGTCAAGGAAGTCGATCGCACGCCGCCGGTCGAACCCATGGGCACCATCCACGGGAAGGTCACCGACGAGAAGGGCGCGCCGGTCGAAGGTGCCACCATCGACTTCGTGGGCACCCAGTTGCCGCGCCAGGCCACCGACGCGCAGGGCATGTTCACCTCGATGCCGGTCAAGCCGGGCAGTTACACGGTCCGGGTCGGCAAGAAGGATTACCACGACCAGGATCTCCAGGTCACCGTGGTGCGCACCGATGCGGCCACCGACGTCACGATGCAGCTCAAGGCCAAGGGGCCCGAGCAATGCTCGATCTACGTGTTCGTCAAGGACGAAGAGGGCAAGCCCGTCGGAGGGACGCTCCGGGTCGAGGGCAAGTCCATGGACGAGAAGGAAGTCAAGCAGGAGGTCGCCTTGTCGGCCGAGGGCAAGGCCGAGGTGAAGGTGTTCCCCGGCGCGTATGAAATCATCTACAGCGAGCCCGAGCACCTGACCCGGTCGGCCACGGTCACCCTGCCCAAGTGCACGGTCACGCCCGTCGAGTTGATCGTGAAGAAGAAGCCGGCCAAGTCCACCGCCCAGATCAACCGCAAGCAGCGGCAGATCACCATCACCGAGCGCATCCAGTTCAAGCTCGACAGCGCCGAGCTGCTCGCCGAAAGCCTGATCATCCTCGACGAGGTGGCCGCGCTGATGATCGACAACCCCGAGATCCTCGAGCTCGAGGTCCAGGGTCACACCGACAACAAGGGCAAGGCCGATCACAACCTGAAGTTGAGCCAGGATCGCGCCGACGCCGTGCGTGAGTACCTGGTCAAGCAGGGCGTCAAGGGCGACCGGCTGACCTCGAAGGGGTACGGACACACCAAGCCCCGCTTCGCCAACATTTCCTCGCGCCTTCGGGAGAAGAACCGGCGCGTGGAGTTCAAAATCAACAAGATGAAGGAAGACTGAGTCTTTCGCAGCAAGGAGTGCAACATGGCGCAGAAAAACGTAGTCGTAACAGCATTACCCTGGGTGGTGACCCTCTTTACGGCCGCCGTCCTGCTGATCGTGACCGTCTCGTTTGACGGCGCGCGATTCGGGCAGGTCTGGCCGGCGATTCCGATGGCCCTGTTCTTCTCGTTCGCGATCCAGGCGTTCCTGACCGACGCCACGAGCTGGATGCCGGGCGCGGGTTTTCTCGGCAGTTTTTTCCTGTTCTGGCTTCTGGCCAGGATGGATGTCATGCCGTTTGGCAAGAGCTGGCCATTTCTGCTGCTGATTGCCGGCCTGCTGGTCGTGGTGGGCATCCTGCTCTCGAAAAACGCGAAGGAAAAAAAGGAATAAAAGGAGTACTCCATGGCGGTTTTAGATTACATCATTCCAGGATATAAAGGCTATAGACAAAGAACAGAGAGCCGCGGCACCGACCGTGCCTTCCGTGACTACATGACGTCCAAACTGAAGGAGTCGCACGATCAACTCGAGCAGTTGAAGATGCAGATCTCCATGGACATCAGCAAGATGGACCTGCTCACCGATGCCGAGCAGACCACGGCATTGCTGACCAAGGTCCGCGACCGGCTGCGGTGGGCCAACCAGGGTTTCGCCGGCACGCTGATGGGCAGCTCCGAGGAGACCGAGGCGATCCAGGCCGTGGAAAAGTTCGACCAGGACCTCGAGGGGCTGCGCGTCAACGTCCATACCCAGTTGCAGAACCTGGCGACCTCCGTGCTCGGCTCGGAGAATCCCAAGCCGTTGTTCTTTCAATTGATGACGGCCCTGCGGCAGATGGACAGTCACCTCAACGAGCGCGAGAACCTGATCCGCAAGTTGTTGCATTGAGGAAAACCGGTTTTCAGCTTGCGCCACCGTGCGCTTTGATGCTTTGATCCGGAGTGGACAACCCCAGACGACGCGAGGACGGACTCCTCGGGTTGGGAGGAAAGAATGGCAGTAATTGATCTTCTCGAATTTCAGGATCAATCCAGATCGGTACTCGGCAAGCGGCTTCCGGACGACCTGCGCGCAGACATCAAGATCGGCGCGCAACTGATCGTCCGGGAGAGCCAGATGGCCATCTTCTACCGGGGTGGCCAGGCCCTGGACACGTTCGGACCGGGCCGGCACACGCTGACCACCGGCAACCTGCCCCTGCTGAGCAAGGCCGTCAACAAGCTCTTCGGAGACAAGACGCCGTTCCAGGCCGAGGTCGTCTTCGTGGACTGCGGGCTCATCGATGACGACTCCTGCAAGTGGGGCACCAAGGAGCCCATGAACTTCTCCGATGCCACGATGGGCATCGTGCAGTTGCGCGCCTTCGGTACGATGACCTACAAGATCGTGGACTCGCAGTTGTTCATCAACAAGCGCATGAAGAGCTCCTCGATCTACAAGACCAGCGATTTCGCCAACTGGGCCAAGGACACCATCGTCCAGACCATGCTCGGCGTGCTCGGCGAGGTCATGAAGACCATCATCGACCTGCCCGCCCTGCTGACCAAGATCAGTTCGGCCTGCAAAGCCCGCGTGGCTGCCGATTTCGCGAAGAACGGCGTCGAGCTCGAGGATCTGCGCATCGGCGGCATCAGCCCGCCGCCCGAGGTGCAGGCGAAGATCAACGAGTTCTCCGGGTTCGGCCTGTTCAAGAAGGACCTGCCCCAGTTCCAGCAGTACCAGATGGCCTACGCCGTGCGCGACGCCGCCCAGAACGAGGGCGGCATGGCCGGCGCTGGCATGGGCGCTGGCATGGGCATGGGCATGGGCATGGGCATGGGCTACATGATGCCGGGCATGATGGCTCCGGGCATGGCGCAGCAGCAGGGCGGCTATCCTCCCCAGGGTGGTTATCCTCCGCAGGGCGGCTATCCGCCGCAGCAGGGCTATCCGCCGCAGGGTGGTTATCCGCCGCAGCAGGGCTATCCGCCGCAGCAGGGCTATCCCCCGCAGCAGGGTGGCTATCCTCCGGGTGGAGGTCTTCCCCCGCAGGCAGCAGCACCGGTCGCAGCCGCCCTCTGTGCCGGCTGTCAGGCTCCGCTGACGCCGGGCGTGAAGTTCTGCGCCAACTGCGGGAAGCCCACCGTCGTCGAGGAACCGTCCACGGTGCCCTGCGTGCAGTGCCAGGCTCCGCTTCCCAAGGGTTCGCGTTTCTGTCCCCAGTGCGGGGCGACCCAGCAGGCGGCGCCGCCCAAGTGCGTCAAGTGTGCGCAGGAGCTGGCCATGGGTGCCCGCTTCTGTCCGCACTGCGGTACGGCCCAGCCCGGCTAGTTGACTTGTTTTCATTCTGTGGAGGCCAAGCATGACCAACGTTTCCGAACTCGTTGCTACCGTTCTGTACCAGGATGTGCAGATTGCACAGGACCTCTCGTTCTCCGAACTGTCCATGGAAAACGCCATCCTGGATCTCCCCGATCCGCTGCCCGTGGCGTCCGAACTATCTGTCCGGATCGCCCATCCCGATGGTCAGGTGCTCGGTCACGCCGTGGTGACGCGGGTCCGCGAGAGCCGTGCCACGGGCGAATCCGGCTGCATGTACGTTCGCTGGGTGGAGTTCAGCGATGCGGATTTCGCGATGCTCGCGGGCTGGGTGTCCGCTACCGACGCCCAGCCGCCCAAAAAACGGGCCCCAAAACCGCCCAAGGCCGCGCCCGCGCCGGAAGCCGCCCCTGAGCTGGTGGTGGCTGAAGAGCCCGCGCCTGAGCCCGCGCCGGAGCCGGTGGTTGCCGAAGAGGCCGCGCCTGAGCCCGCGCCGGAGCCGGTGGTGGCTGAAGAGCCCGCGCCGGAAGCCGCCCCTGAGCCGTCCGACTCCGTTCCGGAGCCGGTTTCCGAGGAGGCCGATCGGACCATCCCGATCGATCCGGGCACCACGGTGCTGGATCTGTCCGCCGTTTCCGACACCATGCCCGTCGATGACACCGCCGCCCTCGATGGTTCCTCCGACGGCAATGGCGATGAGGTTTCCGTGGTAGAGGAGGAGGGCTCCTCCTCCGGTGACGAGGAAGGCGGAGACAAGAAGAAGCGCCGCCGTCGCACGAAGAAGAAATGAGACCGCGGGCGATTGATGACCCTTCTTCCTGGCATCGTCTTTCCCTCCAGTCCGGTGCCGTCCGAAGCCCTGGCCGACGGACTGCGTTTTCTGCCCGGACATAAACTGTTTTCCCCCGAACCTGATCAATGGCCCTTCCTGGCCGGCTCTGATGCGGATCGGACCCGGCTCTTATGCGAGGCCCTGCGAGATCCCGAGGTGGATCTCCTCATCGCTGCGCGTGGCGGGCATGGGGCGCTGCGCCTGGATCGGGACCGCATCCTCGGGACCCTGAAGGAGCACCCCAAGCCCATCATCGGCTTCTCCGATGTGACGGCCCTGCATTTTCTCTGGCAGGTCGCGGGCGTGCCCTCGGTGGCGGGTCCGAACGTGACCCAGCTTCCCTTGCTGCCCGCCGACCAGACAGACCGTGTGCTGCACCTGCTTTCAACCGGGGAGCTCGGGCCGCTGGGCGTCCCGCTGACAGCCCACAGGGATGCCCAGGGACAGACCGTTGCCGGTCCGCTGGCAGGGGGAAACCTGGCTGTGATCGCCTCGTCGGCGGGTACGCCATGGGCGCCCTCGTTCTCCGGCCGGATCGTGTTCCTGGAGGAGGTGCACGAGGCCCCGTACCGGATCGATCGCATGCTCTGGCAGATCCTGCACGCCACGGATCTGACGCGGGCGGCCGCGATTGTGTTCGGCGAGTTCACCGAATGTCCGGGGTTCAGGATGGACCTGCTGCTGGCCACCTGCGGGCAGTTCGCGCCCGGGGTGCCCCTGTTTTCCGGCTTCCCCTCCGGGCACGGCGCGACCAACGTCGCCTTCGTCTCCGGGGCGGTGGCCCGCATCGACGGCCGAACCGCCACGCTGACCCAGCCCGGGGTCCGTTTTTCAGCAACATCATGAAGCTCATCGTCTCCCTGCTCGATCAGCAACTGGCCTATCACCTGCCCCACCTGGGCGGCGAGCCGGTGAGGGTTTCCTACCCCGGGGATCGCATCGCGACCCTGTGCGGCGAGATCCGCAACGTCACCTTCCGCATGGTGCATTCGGATCTGGGACTGGAGAGCGGCTATGGCCAGCTCGAGGCGCTCTCACGCGCCCTGTCCGGACTGATCCTGCCCACCGAAATCGCAGGGCATCTGAGGCGGGCCGACGGTTTCCTGACGCTTCAGATCGAGCCCCGGTTGCAGCACATACCCTGGGAATGGCTGCACGACGGCGAGGACTTCTGGTGTCGCCGTTTCTCGATCGGGCGGGTCCACCGCCAGGGCGCCGCGGCCCTCCTGCGGGAGCCTGCCAGGCCTGTGAAGATGCTCGTGGTGGTGTCCGATCCGGACCGCGATCTGCCCGGTGCGCTGCCCGAGGCACGCAAGCTCGTCCGGGCCCTGGATCATGAGCAGGCCTACGTCGCGCGGCTCATGGTCAATCCTACGATTGAAGAATTGATCAAGAATTTCAATCAATATTCCGTGGTCCACTATGTCGGCCACATGAAGTCCGTCCCCGGGGAAGACGGTCCGCTGCCGGCCTGGCAGTTGAAGAACGGCACCTTCGGCGTTCCCGAGATGGCCGCCTGCTTCTTCGGCGGCTGCCGCGTGCGGCTGGTGTACTCCAACGCCTGTCCGGGGCTCGCGACGGATCCAGGCGCCGCGGCCACCTGGCCACGGGCGCTCTCGCAGGCCGGCGTCCAGGCGGTGATCTCCACGCTGATGGACGTGCCGGACCGCTCCGCCGCGGAGATGACGGCCGGCTTCTACGAGGATCTGGCCTCGGGAAAGAGCCTCGGGGAGGTGCTGTCCCTGGCGCGGGAGCGCGCGCGCACCCGGCTCGGGAAGCTCGACATCACCTGGATGCTGCACATGCTGCACGGTGATCCGGATCAGGTCCTGCTGCCCGTCAAGTCCACGCTGGAGAACGGGGCGCGGCTTCGGGTCTCGGGTCCGGTGCCCTACAAGGCGCCGCTGACCCCCCAGCCTCCGGTGAAAAACGCCTGGCGTCGCTTCGAACTGGGGCTGTTCGGCGCGCTGCTTCTGCTCACCGCGGGTCTGCTGGCCCGTCCGCTCTGGGAGCGTACGACGGAGTGGAAGCCGCTGCCGATGCCGGTGGAGCTGGAGCCGTTCTCGGGACGGATCCTGTTCTCCGGTTTTGAGGGCGCCGATCCGGCCTTCGCCACGGAGACCCTCGAGGCCGAGCAGTGTTTCATTCGGACCCTGACGGTCCTTCCGGGGGTCCGGCTCCAGGACGGGCGGGAACGTCCGGCCATGCTCACCACGCCGTTCATGGAGATCAGCGGGCGGGTGGTCATGGGCTCCTCCGGGGAGGGCAAGCTCCTGCTGATGGTCAAGCGCACCTCGGATCGCATCGTGCTCTATGCCGATGATTTTCCCCTGCCAATGGCCGACGAAACCCCGTGTGTCCGGCTCCAGGACTGGATTCGCCGCAAATACGATCTGTAGGATCCAACCCTCCGAAAAGCCTTGCATTTTGTCCGGAAAGTTCTAAGTTCGCGTCGCGCGGGAGAGGCGGGCTTCCTTCGAGGTTCACCGTTGCCGCCGCGAAGATCCGGCTGCCCCCATGCATGAATGGAATCACCCCTATCAGTTTCTGCCCGTCGCCGATTCCACCAGCGCGATTCTCAAGGCTTTCGTGCAGAAGGATCAGTTCATTCCGGGCGCCGTCGCCGCGCGGGAGCAGACCGCCGGGCGCGGGCGCGGGGACAACGTGTGGCAGTCCCCTCCGGGGGGGCTGTACCTCTCGGTTGCGCTGCCGGTCCCGGACGCCGCGCTGCTTGGGCTGATCGGCCCCTGCATCGCCTGCGACGTGGCCCGGTGGCTCAACGAGCGCTTCGCGGTGGACGCGCGGATCAAGTGGCCCAATGACTGGCTCGTCGGGGACCGCAAGCTCGGCGGGCTGCTCATGGAGCTGGTGCGCTCCCCGCAGGGCAGTCTGGTGGTGGTGGCCGGCATCGGGCTCAACGTGTTCCACGCACCCACGCTGCCCGGTCGGCGCGCGTTTCTGCCCACGGCGCTCCACGAATGGGTCGACGTCGGGTCCGTGGACCTGGAGTCGCTGGCCAGGGAGCTGGCTGTGATCGTGGGGCAGAGCGCTTCCGTACACGCCTCGATGGAGCCGCGGATCCGCGCGTTTCTCGTCGGGCACAGCGCCACGCTGGGACGGGAAGTGTCGGTGGATCTTCCCGGTGGAGATCACGTCACCGGGACCGCCGTCGAGTTCGCGCCGGATTTTTCCCTGTTGGTGAAGACCGCCGATCGCATCGTGCGCGTTGCGGCGGGAGACTGTTTTCATGAACCGGTACCCGGTTAAGGAGGTTGCACGGTGACACAGGCATTGACTATCACAGCCTTGGGAATGACCATCGTATTTCTCGTGCTGGCGCTGATCTACGGCAGCATCGTGATCCTGGGCCTCTTTGAGCCCAAAGCATCGGTCGCCGCCGCCCCGGCCGGCTTACTGGCAGCCACGCCGGTCGCCGGTGGTCCTGCCTCCGTGACGCCCGAAGAGGAGGCGGCCATCCATGCGGCCATCGCCCACCACACGGGCCGCGCCCCCGAAACGTTTCAAACCCGGATTTCCCCGGTAAAAAAGGAGTCCTAAACCATGGTGAAAATTACAGAGACCATCCTGCGCGACGCCCATCAGTCCCTGATCGCCACGCGCCTGCGCATCGAAGACATGATTCCGGCCCTCGAGTTGCTGGATTCCATGGGATATCACTCCCTCGAGGTGTGGGGCGGCGCGACCTTCGATTCCTGCATGCGCTTCCTGGCCGAGGATCCCTGGGAACGGCTGCGGACCATCCGCAAGGCCGTGAAGAAGACCAAGCTGCAGATGCTCCTGCGGGGTCAGAACCTCGTGGGCTACCGTCACTACGCCGATGACGTGGTGGACCGCTTCGTCGAGCTCGCCGCCAAGAACGGCATCGACATCTTCCGCATCTTCGACGCGCTCAACGACGTCCGCAACATGGAGCAGGCCATCCGCGCCGCCGTGAAGACGGGCAAGCACGTGCAGGGCACCATCTCCTACACCCTGTCGCCGGTGCACACCGAGGATCTGTTCGTGACCTTCGCCAAGGAGCTCAAGGGCCTGGGCTGCCACTCGATTTGCATCAAGGACATGGCCGGCCTCCTCGATCCGGCCGCCTGCACCAGCCTGGTGTCGCGCCTGAAGAAGGAAGTCGCGCTCCCCGTGCAGGTGCACACGCACTGCACCTCGGGCCTGGCCCAGATGACCTACTTCGCCGCGGCCGAGGCCGGCGCCGACGTCGTGGACTGCGCCCTGTCGCCGTTCTCGGGGGGCACCTCCCAGCCGCCCACCGAGAGCGTCGTGTTCGGCTTCGCCAAGACCCCGTACGACACGGGCATGGACCCGACCGCGTTCAAGCCCCTGACGGCCATCTTCAAGGGCGTGCGCAAGAAGTACGACTCGATGGTCTCCCCCATCTCCGAGCGCGTGGACGTGGACGTGCTGATCTACCAGATCCCCGGCGGCATGCTCTCGAACCTGGTCAGCCAGCTCGAGAAGCAGAAGAAGCTCGACCGCTACGAGGACGTGCTCCTCGAGGTGCCCCGCGTGCGCACCGACATGGGCTATCCGCCGCTGGTCACGCCCACGAGCCAGATCGTCGGCACCCAGGCGGTCATGAACGTCATCGCCGGCGAGCGCTACAAGATGATCACCAAGGAGACCAAGGAATACGTCCGCGGCATGTACGGACGCACCCCGGCCCCGATCTCCCCGGAGATCCGCAAACTGATCACGGGCGACGAGCCCATGGTCGACGGCCGCCCGGGCGATCACCTCAAGCCGGAGCTGCCCGAGATCAAGGAAAAGTACAAGGACCTGATCAAGAAGGAAGAGGACGTGATCTCCCTGGCGCTGTATCCCGAAGTGGCGGCCAAACTGCTGTCGGGCAAGGCCGAAGCCGAGCCCATGCCCTCGGCGGCCCCTGCCCCTGCTGCCGCTGCCCCGGCCGCTGCTCCTGCCGCCGCGGCCCCTGCCATGACCGGCCCCGGACGGTACCAGGTGCAGGTCAACGGCAAGGTCTTCACGGTGGACGTGGCCCCGGTCACCGGCGGCGCGGTGCTCCCGATGCCCGCCGCCCCTGCTGCCCCGGCTCCGGTCGCCGCCGCGCCGTCCGCAGGCGCCCGGGCCCTTCCCAGCCCGCTGCAGGGCACGGTCTTCAAGATCCTGGTCAAGGTCGGGGATCGCGTGGAGACCAACGCCCCGGTCCTGATCCTGGAAGCCATGAAGATGGAGAACGAGATCACGGCGCCGTTTTCCGGCGTGGTGAGTCAGATTCTGGTCAAGGAGGGACAGGGCGTCGACGCCGATGCGCCCCTGATAGTGCTCGAATAGGAGGTCTTCCATGTCCGGTGTAGAAAATGTCATCCAGTCCATGGGCTTCATGAACCTCACCGTGGGTCATCTGGCCATGCTCGGCATCGCCATGATCCTCCTCTACCTGGCCATCGTGCGCCAGTTCGAGCCGCTTTTGCTGATCCCGATCGCCATGGGCGTCATCCTCGCCAACGTGCCCATCGCCGACGTCATGGCCCACCCCGACCTGACCAAGCCCTTCGTCCCCGCGGACCTGAGCTCCTGGGGCGTGGTGTACGTGGTGTACTTCTGGGGCATCAAGTCCGGGTTGTTTCCGCTGCTCATCTTCATGGGCGTGGGCGCCATGACCGACTTCGGGCCCCTGATCTCCAACCCCAAGACGATCTTCCTGGGCGCGGCCGCCCAGTTCGGCATCTTCGGCACCCTCATCGGCGCGGTGGCCCTGGGCTTCCCCATGCATGAGGCGGCCAGCATCGGCATCATCGGCGGCGCCGACGGTCCGACGGCGATCTTCACCACCACCAAGCTGGCCCCCCACCTGCTGGGCCCCATCGCGGTGGCGGCCTACAGTTACATGGCCCTGGTGCCCATCATCCAGCCCCCGATCATGCGGCTGCTGACCACCAAGAAGGAACGCGCGATCCGCATGGAGCAGATGCGCCCGGTGAGCAAGCGCGCCAAGATCATCTTCCCGATCATGGTCACCCTGGTGACCATCGTCCTGATCCCGGACGCGGCCCCCCTGGTGGGCATGCTCATGTTCGGCAACCTGGTCAAGGAGGCCGGCGTCGTGGACCGCCTGTCCAAGACCGCGGCCAACGAGATGATCAACATCGTGACGATCCTGCTGGGCCTGTGCGTGGGCGCCACCATGGACGCCAACACGTTCATCAACGTCAAGACGATCAAGATCGTCGTGCTGGGCCTCATCGCCTTCTCGGTGGGCACCGCCACGGGCCTGCTCTTCGCCAAGCTCATGAACTGGTGGTCCGGCGGCAAGGTCAACCCGCTGATCGGCTCGGCCGGCGTCTCCGCGGTGCCCATGGCGGCCCGCGTGTCCCAGAAGGTCGGCCGTGAGACCGATCCGAACAACTACCTGCTCATGCACGCCATGGGCCCCAACGTGGCCGGCGTCCTGGGCTCGGCCATCGCCGCGGGCGTGCTCATCGCCGTGGTGGGCGGCGGCTGATCGCACCATGCGCCTGATCCTCGCCAGTCAGTCCCGCTACAAGAAAGAGTCCCTCCAGCGGCTGGGGATCCCCTTCGACTGCGAGGATCCCGCCATCGACGAGAGTCCGCTGCCCGGCGAGGCCCCCGAGCAGCTCGTGCTGCGGCTGTGCGTCGGGAAGGCGCAGGCCGTCAGCGCCCGGTGTCCCGGCGCGCTGGTGATCGCCGCGGACCAGGTCGCCGAGCTCGACGGGGAGATTCTGACCAAGCCCGGCACCCCCGAGGGCGCCCGCGACCAACTTCGGCGCATGGCCGGCCGCACCCACCGCCTGCTCACCGCCGTGGCGGTCACCGACGGCGTCCGCACCGAGCGCCGCCTCGAGATCCACGTGATGACCATGCGGCCCCTCTCCGACGAGGCCATCGCCCGCTACGTGACCCGGGACAACCCCGTGGACTGCGCCGGCGCCTACAAGATCGAGCGCGCGGGCATCGCCCTGTTCGCCTCGGTGGTGGGCGCCGATCCCCAGGCCATCGTGGGCCTGCCCCTGATGGCCCTGGTGGATCTCCTGCACCACTTCGGCGTCGAGGTGCCGTGAACGCAATCGCGGGGACGATCCGGTCACGTTCGTTCCCTCCAGTGGCGCGCTCACGCGCGGCCCGACCCACCGCGATAGGCGGGTCTCTTTCGACGCGGGTCCAAAGGCCCGCCTGAACTCCCGGAGGTCCCCATGTGGACGGTCGCCCTGCTCGTCGCCTCCAACGTGTTCATGACGTTCGCCTGGTACGGTCACCTGAAGTACAAGAGCTCCCCGCTGATGCTGGTGATCCTGGCCTCCTGGGGCATCGCGTTCTTCGAGTACTGCCTGCAGGTGCCTGCCAACCGCATGGGCCACGGCCAGTTCAGCGCCGCCGAGCTCAAGACCATGCAGGAGGTCATCACCCTGATCGTCTTCTCGGTCTTCTCGGTGACCTACCTCAGGGAGGGCCTGCGCTGGAACCACCTGGTGGGCTTCGGCCTGATCATCCTGGCGGTTTTTTTCGTCTTCAAGAAGTGGTAATAGGATCGACATTGAATAAATGAAAGAGAGGTTCACATAAGATATTTACTGATTTCCCTGTTTTTCTTTTCCATCGTTTCCTGCGACGACCAGTTGACCCAGTCCGACTGCGAGCGGATCACCGATCAAGAAGCGTGCAATAAAAAGAAATGCCACTGGGGTCATGGAAGTGTAATTTACGCAAAGTGTAGTGAAGAATGCCATTTTCCGGTCAATGCAGATGCTTTCTCGATGTGCTTTCTCTCCGATACCCTCATTGAAGAGCAGGTCGGCGCATCCTATCACCGGCAGGTCGGTGACCAGTATCAGATCATCGATCTCAGCAGCAACATCGGGAATTTGACCGGCTGGGAGCGCGGGACGCCGGAGTGCGTCACCTGCACCTGGGACTACTGACCCCACCATCCTTTTTTTCCGCTCCCCTTCCGTCTTTTCTGTGGTCTGCCTTGTCTTTTCTTCTTCTTCTTACTTCTCCGGCAGGGCGTCGAGGACCGACCAGCGCTCGTAGGCGGCCTCGATCTCGGCGTCCAGGGCGTGCATGCGGTCGGACAGGCGGGCGGCGTCGGCGGCGTGTTCGCGGTAGAAGTCGGGGTCCGACAGGGTGGCGATGATCGTGTCCTTCTCGGCCTCGAGGGTGGCGATGCGCTCCTCGATGCCGGCCAGCTCGCGGGTTTCGGCGAAGGTGCGCTTGCGGGGTTTTTCCCGGGGCGGCGCGCTCTCGCGGGGTTTCTCCCGGGGCTCCTTCCTGGGCTCGTTCCTGACCGGCAGCGGCGGCAGATCCGACCAGCCGCCGACGAACTCCTCGACGAGGCCCTCGCCGGCGAAGCGCCAGCAGGAGGTGACCACGTTGTCGAGGAAGCGGCGGTCGTGGCTGACGATGAGCACGGTGCCCGGATACTCCGAGAGCAGGTCCTCGAGGAGCTCGAGGGTGTCCATGTCCAGGTCGTTGGTGGGCTCGTCCATGATCAGGACGTTGGACGGCCGCGCGAAAAGGCGCGCCAGCAGCAGGCGGTTGCGCTCCCCGCCGGAGAGCACGCCCACGGGGGTGTCCATCTGGTCGGGGGTGAACAAAAAGTCGCGCAGGTAGCCGATGACGTGGCGCTGGACGCCGCCGATGTCCAGGAACTCGCGGCCGTCGGCGACCATGTCCCGCAGGGTGCGCTCCGGGTCGAGCTCCTCGCGCAGCTGGCCGAAGAACTGGATCTCCAGGTTCACGCCGGTGCGGACGCTACCCTCCTGAGGCGCGAGCCTGCCCAGCAGCAGCGACAGCAGGGTGGTCTTGCCGCAGCCGTTGGGGCCCACGACGCCGATGCGGTCGCCCCGGGCGATGACGGTGGAGAAGTCGGTCACGATGGGGCGGCCCGGGAAGGAAAAGCCCAGGCCGACGGCCTCGAGGACCAAGCGGCCGGACTTGCGGGCCTGCTCGATGCGCAGTTGGACCGTGCCGATCTGCGAGCGCATGGCCGCGCGCTCCTTGCGCAGCTCGATCAGGCGGAAGACGCGCCCCTCGTTGCGGGTGCGCCGTGCCTTGACACCGCGCCGCAGCCAGGTCTCCTCCTGCTCGAGGAGGCGGTCGAACTTGTCGACCTGGACGCGCTCGACGGCCAGGGCGGCGGCTTTTTTCTCCTGGTACAGGGCCCAGTTGCCCGGCCACGAGGTGATCTTTCCGCGGTCGAGATCGAGGAAACGGGTCCCCATGCGCTCCAGGAAGGCGCGGTCGTGGGTGACGAACACCACCGTTTTGATGGCGCGCTGGATGAACTGCTCCATCCACAGCACCGCCTCGACGTCGAGGTGGTTCGTGGGCTCGTCCAGGATCAGCAGATCCGGGCGGGCCGCCAAAGCGCCGGCTAGCCACACGCGGCGCCGGGCCCCGCCCGAGAGGGTGTCCACGGGGTCGTCGGGGGAAAGCGCCATGCGCGAGAGGGTCTCCCGGACGGCCTGCTCGTCCTCGTCGGTGAGGGGCTCGTCCACGGAGACGCCGCGGCTGGTCTGCACGATGCGGATCACGGTCTGCAAGATGGTGCCTGTGATGTTCCGCGGCACCTCCTGGGGCAGCGACGCGATGCGCAGGCCGGGTTCGATGGCGAGCTCCCCGGCGTCGGGCACGAGCTCGCCGGAGAGGATCTTCAGCAGGGTGGACTTGCCGCTGCCGTTGACGCCGAGCATGGCCACGCGTTCGCCGCGGTCGATGAGGAGATCGACGCCGTCGAGGAGGGCGTGCCCGCCGAAACTGTAACGGATGCCTTTGAGTTGGATCAGTGCCATGATGTCAGGGGATCCGCGTCATCTGCCCGGACAGGAACCGGTACAGGCGGGGACGGCGCTGGTTTTTTCCGTTCGTATCGAAGACGCGACCCAGGCCGGGGCCCTGGTTCCACTGGGCGATGGCCTCCCGCAGGAGGGTCCGCGAGCCCGCGCTGCGCACCGCCGGGATCGGGAGGGACTTGATCCACCAGTAGGTCTCCGATGCGACCGAGAGCACGACAGGGGCCTTGAGGCGGGTGAAGAAGGCGTTCATCGTGTTGAACTCCGGGTCGGGGGCGCCGGAATAATAGCCCGGAGCGAAGATGCCCCCCTCCAGGTAGCGCGCGTTCCGGGAGACGATGGACGGGGACAGGGCCTCTGCGGTGGCCAGCAGCAAAAACCCCTTGCCCTGGGCGTTGATCGGCGCCGGGAAGGCGCCGGCGACGGCCAGCCGGCGGGCCAGGGAGGCGACGCGCTCGGCGGCGTCCGGGATGAGGATCCCCTGGGCCGAGGACAGGTTCGGCAGGTTCAGCCGCTGTGGTAGTTTGGCCGGATCGTAGGTCGTGTTGAAGACGACGGTGCCACGGTTCTTCGTGATCGCGGCGGCGGCGGCGGCGGCCAGCTCGCGGCCCGACGACGTGTCCGGGACCAGGATGCCCAGCCGGGTGGCCTTCTCGGATATGGCCTGCAGGATCAGGACCTCCACCCGTGTCTTGCGGGTGGGCTGGGCGTAGAAGACCGAGGCCGAAGTGGGCAGATCCGTGCCGTCGGCCGGGGAGAGGAACAGGAGGTCCGCGCCGGCGGAGAGGACCAGCCGGGCGCTATCGGGATCGGGCGGCAGGATCACGGCCAGGGGCCGGTCCTTGAGCAGGATCTCCTCCTGCAGCAGTTGCAGGGCGGTGCCCGGCGACGAGTTGGTGTTGTGCACCAGGATCTCAAGAGCAGGGATTTCCGCCCGTGCCGCAGCCAGCGCCTGCAGCATCTGCAGTCCCAGGGGGGACCAGGCGCCCGTGACCGGCACCAGCGCGCTGATGCGCCAGGGCGTGCCGGAGGGATACGGGTGCTGCAGGTTGTACAGCGCGGTCAGTTTCGCCAGGGTCTCGAGCTCGGCCACGGACATGGGCTCCGACAGCCAGTGGTGACGAAGGCGCCTGGCCGCCAGGACCCAGTAGGCCGCGATGCCGCTGTAGGGGGCGAGCTCTGGCAGCCGATCGCCGGTGAGCAGGGACGGGAGCCACTCGAACAGGGCCTGCTTGACGGCCGCCGTGGCCCCGGGGCAGCGTACAGGTGGTCTGCGAACAACAGAAGCCCATCGGGCCGGCAGCGGGTGTAGACGCCGAGCATGCCGTCGATCTGGGCCCAGAAGTCGTCGCCGGTGAGGACCGGGCGCACGGAGATCACGCGCTTGCCCAGATACGTCGCCGTCAACTGTTCCTTCTCGGCGGCGGTGAAGGTGTCGAGGAAGACCCGGGCCCGGTCGAGGCGTCCGGTGCAGGCGTGGTGCACCGTCAGCAGCATGCGGGCCGCCCGGCGCTCGGGGGGCTCGGGCGGCACGGTGCCGTCGGGGTCCGCCGGCATGGGCTCGAGCAGGGCTTTGAGGCGGACGAAGGCCTGGGGCTCCTGGCCCGAGGAGAAGTCCGCTGCGGCCTGGTACAGGGGCAGGTAGACCGGCGGCACGACGCTGCCGGTGACGGTGCCCTGGGGCGTGGAGAGGAAAAGACAGGTGAGGATCCAGAGCATGGGTTCAGTTCCGCTTGAGCACGATCAGGTGGTAATTGCGCTTGCCCGATCGCAGCACGAGATATTTTTCGAAGAGGAAGTCGCCTTCGGAGACGACGCGGTCCTTGTCGGTGACTTTCTCCTGGTTCAGGGAGACGCCGCCGGACTCGAGGAGGCGCCGGGCCACCCCCTTGGATTTCACGAAACCCGAGAGCGCGCACAGATCCACCAGCGGGAGGGCCGAACCGAGCACGGAGGATTCGAGGGTGAAGGCGGGGACGTCGGCGAAGATGCCGGCGAGCTCCTCGGCGCGCACCTCACGAAGGTCGCCGCCGAAGAACACGCGGGTCCCGCGCAGGGCCGACTCCAGCCCCTCCTGGCCGTGGACCAGCCGGGTCATCTCCTCGGCCAGCCGGGTGTGCGCCGCACGCAGTTCGGGTTTCTCCTTGTGGGTCGCAGCCAGTTCGGCGATCTCTTCGAGAGGAACGAACGTGAAGTAGTTCAGCAGCTTGACGACGTCGTCGTCGGCGGTGCGCAGCCAGAACTGATAGAAGTGGTAGGGGCTGGTGCGGCTCGGATCCAGCCACACCGTGCCGGCCTCGGTCTTGCCGAACTTGGTGCCCGCCGAGGTCGTCAGCAGCGGCACCGTCAGGCCGTGCACGGTGCTCCCGGTGAGCCTGCGGATCAGGTCCGCGCCGGCGGTGATGTTGCCCCACTGGTCGGAGCCGCCCAGTTGCAGCGTGCAGCCGTCGTTCTGGAACAGGTGCAGGAAGTCGTAGGCCTGCAGCAGTTGGTACGAGAACTCGGTGTAGGAGATGCCCTGCTCCCGGTTCTCCAGGCGCATCTTCACCGACTCCCTGGCGATCATGGCGTTGACGGAGAAGTGTTTTCCCACGTCGCGCAGGAATGACACCAGCGACAGGCCCGACAGCCAGTCCGCGTTGTTGCGCACCAGGGCGCCGACCCTGGGATCCTCGAGGTCGAGCATGGCGCGCAGCTGGTCACGGATGCCCGAGACGTTGCGGCCGAGGACGCCCTCGTCGAGGAGCTGGCGCTCGGCGGACTTGCCCGAGGGATCCCCTATCATTCCGGTGGCGCCGCCCACGAGGATGATTGGACGGTGCCCGGCGCGTTGCAGGCGCGCCATGGTGATCATCGGCAGCAGGCTGCCCACGTGCAGGCTGTCGGAGGTGGGATCGAAGCCGACGTAGAAGTGGACCGGCGCGTGCCCGTCGAGATGGGCGCGCAGGGCGGCCTCGTCGGTGGAACTGTGGAACAGGCTGCGTTGGTGGAGTTCATCCAAAATGTGCATTTCTCATGGCTCCAATTGAAAAGCGGGGGGCTCGGAAAAGGATCGGACAGGCCGTCAGTTCTTTGTGGGCTCTTCGATCGCGGCGAGGAGTTTCTTGACTTCCTCGAGCTCCTTCATGCCCAGGCGGCCGAGGATCTCACGGCTCTCCTTGAGCGCGGCGTGGGCCTCCTTGTCGCGGCCGGCCTCGATGAGGAACTCGGCGTAGCGCTTGAGTGAGAGGGCGATCTCGCGCTCGAGCTTGAGCATCTTGAACAGGTCGATGCCCTGCTGGAAGTGGCCGATGGTCTCCTCCAACTGGTGCGCCGCGCTCTCGGAATCGCCCGCGGAGAAGGCGGTGGAGGACAGGATCTCGGCGATGGTGATCGCCGCGCGGGCCTTGAACTCGAGGATGTCCAGCTCTTTGGCCAGTGCCAGTGCCTCCATGGCGAAGTCCATGGCCTCCTCGTTCTGTCCGAGCTTCTGCAGCACCAGGCCCATGTTGCGCTTGGCGTCAAACTGCACGCGCTTCTCGTGCATGTCCGTGGCCAGCTCGATGGCGCGCTCCAGGCGCTTGCGGGACTCCTGGTACTTGCCCATGCGCAGCAGCGCCTCGCCGAGGTTGTTCTGCAGTTTGGCCTCCATGGGACTGTAGCCGATGTTCTGGGCGATGGTCAGGCCGCGCTGCCAGTCCTCGACGGCCTCGTCGAGCTGGCCCTGATGGAAGTGCAGGATGCCAAGGCTGTTGAGCGTGCGGCACACGCCCGACTGGTCGCCCAGGCTGCGGTTGATCGACAGCGCCTCGTTGAAGCAGGAGGCGGCCTCGTTGAACAGGCCCTTGTCGATCTCGATGAAGCCGATGTTGGTGAGCACCACCGCGATGGAGCGGGCGTCCCCCAGCCGTCGGCGGATCTCCAGGGCCTCGCCGCAGGCGCGCATGGCCTCGTCGAAGTCGCCCAGCGAGTAGAGCACCGTGCCCAGGTCGTCGTGGGAGGAGGCCACGCCGCGCAGGTCGCCGGCGGCCTCGAACAGGTTCAGTCCACGCTTGAGGTATTCCAGCGCCAGGCTGAGCTTGCCCTGCTGGCGGTAGAGGCGCCCCATCTTGTTGAAGGCGACGCCGCCCTTGGCGCGGGAGGACATGACCCAGGAGAGCCGCAGCATCTTCTCGTAGCAGGAGAGCGAGCGGTCGAACTGGCCCTTGATCTCGTACACGTTGCCCAGGTCATGCCACATCTGCATGCGCAGGCTCACCTGCTGCGGGTTCTGGACGGACAGGGCCTGGATGTACAACCGGATGGCCTTGTCGTTGAGGAACACCGTGCGGGCCAGATCGGCGGCCTTCTGGTAGGAGAGGGCGGCCTTCTCGGGCGCTCCGGCGAGCTCCAGGTGGCGACCCACCTCCTCGAGCAGCTCGGGCGTGGGATCGAGCAGGTGCAGTTGAAGCCACTCGGCGGCCTGGTAGTGGAAGATCTTTCGCTGCTGCTCCTTGGTGGAGTCGTAGACGATGTTCCAGATCGGCGGATACTTGAAGCGGAACTGCCTCTCGCCTGGCAGCGCACTGACGGGCACGGCCTCGATGAAGCCACGGACCACGTGACGCTCGAGGCTGTGGGCGACCAGGTTCACGGTGAACTCGCCCGAGCGGGTGATCGAATCCAGCGAGGGACCGTCGTGGTCGGTCTTCATGTCGTCGGCATAGATCGAGCGGCGGATCAGCGAGACCACGCCGTCCTGCCAGAACGTCTCACCGAAGGTGGCCGACCGGTTGAGGATGTCGTGATCGCCGTCGGGCAGCAGATAGATGCGGGCCCGCAGGATGCCTTCGAGGGTGTAGGGCAGTTCGGTGGTGGCCAGCATGGAGAGCCGGAACTTCCAGGGCGTGCCCGAGACGTCAAGGACCTCGGATTCAATCAGCAGGCGGGCGAGCTCCTCGATGGCGCGCGGGCTGCGATCCATGTGCTCCTGCACGTGGTTGACGACCGCCTTCGGGATCTTCTCGACGGAGGGCAGCAGGTGGCCCAGCAGGGACTCGGCATCGGACGATCCGAGCACCGGCAGGCGCAGGCGCAGCGTGGCGTACTCGCCCGAGGACCACTGCGGATACCGCGTGAAGAGGTTGTCGCGTCCGCCCGTCAGGATCAGCACCGGCAGGCGCTCGAGCCCGGCGGCGAGATAGTTGATCAGGTTCACCGTCTCGGGCTCGATGGCGTCCACGCCGTCCATGATCAGCAGGAGGACCTTGTCCTCGGCCATCAGGGACAGGATGCGGCGCAGCGCGATGAACACGCGCAGCTCGATCTGGGAGGGGACGCGCAAAAGCGGCTCGAGCACGGGGCTGCCCTCGAGCTCGAAACCCAGGAACTGGGTGAACAGGTGGGCCGTCTCGGTGAGTTGGGCGCCCTGCAGGTACCGCTTCAGGCTCTCCTCGAACTTGCCGCAGACCGTCTCGGCGTCGTTGTCAGCGAAGTCCAGCTCGAAGAACCGGGCCAAAGCATCGATGACGCCGGTGTAGGGCGTCGCCAAAAGGACCCGCGGGGTGCCCAGCAGCACGTGGACCTGGCCCTCGGCGGCCAGCTGCCGGCCGAACTCCTCGAGCAGGCGCGTCTTTCCAATGCCGGCGGGGCCGTGCACGGTCACAAAGGACAGGCGGTGGTTCACCGTGACGCGGTTGAGCTCCTCGCGCAGGCGGGCCAGATCGTCAGTCCGCCCCACAAACACCGTGGAGGGGCCCACAGAGCGCAGGCCGCGGGGCTTCTTCTCGAAGGGGGAGTCGGGATCGTCATCGAAGCCGGCTTCGGTGGCCAGGGCGGCCTCGACCTTGCGGGGTGTGGATTCGATCTCGGCCTCCGAGGAGGTCTCGGTCCGGGAGGACAGACCGAACTGATATCCGCACACCTGACATACGGCCTCGTTATCGGACGGCAAGGGGACACTGCAACGCGGACATTTCATGGTGAACCGGCTCCTTTCCGAATGTTCTGGCACCAGGCGGTCATCCTGGCCCGGCGACGGGCGGCTTCCTGGAGGCGAACCAGCGGGGGTTCGGGGGGCTTTCCGGAGCGGGGCTGCCAGAAAGCTTCGATTTCATTGGAAAATTCAACCACGGGTTCCCCTCGGGTGACCCGCTGGCAGTTGTCGAGGTAGACCGACCGGATGATGCGGGGCACCGCCTCGACCGACCACGCATTGGTGTCATGAAACAGGGCCACACCGCGGCCGAACTGGGCCAGATCGCGCAGCACGTTCTGGAACGCCAGGTTGACGTGTCGCTGGAACGGGTCGTTGGAGTCGACGTTCCACATCACGTTGGTGTACTTCAGTTCCCGCAGCACCACGCGGGAGGCGCCGGTCATGCCGCCGAAGGGCGGCCGGTACAGCCACGGGGCGACGCCGGTGACCTTGAGGATCGCGGCGTGGGTCCGCTCGATCTCCTTGCGCTGTACCTCCGGGGGGGTCTGGGACATCATCGGATGGGTCTGGGTGTGGTTGCCCACGACGTGACCGCGGCGATGGGCCTCCTCCAGGATCGCGCGATTCTTCTGGGTGAGCGGGAGCGTCCCCATGAAGCGGCGGCCGTTGACGAAGAAGATGGCCTTCACGCCCAGGTCGTCGAGGTAGTCCAGAAGCACCGGCGTGGTCTCCCAGGCCGGGCCGTCGTCAAAGGTCAACACGAGCTGGCGGCCCTGGGCCCAGTTGCCGTCGACGTCCTGACCGTCGGCCGTCTGGGGCGGTGTCTGGGAGAGAAAAAGACTGGTGAAAACGAGGACCCACAGGTTCATGAAAACCCTTTCAGAGCGGAGCGCATCCTATCACAAGGGCCCCTTCCAATACCAGAGTCTTTTCTTGGGCCGTTTACAGGCCGTAATAGCAGCGGTTGGCCACGCGCCTGGATCCCGGGGGACAGGTCAGGGTCTTGGGGGGCTGGCACTTGCCCTCGCGGTCGCGCAGTTGTTTTCCGGGGCAGGTCCGTTTCCAGTCCTTGTGGAAGGGCAGGCACACGTTGAGGCGGTCCGAGGGTCGGCCGTGGCCCGCCGGGCATGGAGAGGGCACGCAGCGGCCCTGGGGATTGGCGAAGGTGCCCGCCGGGCAGGTCCTGGGTGGCGCGAGGCAGGCCTGGGTCTTGGAATCCCGCACCGTGCCCGCCGGACAGGTCTCCTGGACGCAGGCACCCGAGGGCAGGCGCTTCCAGCCCGCCGGACAGGTCCCGGTCACGCATTTTCCGTTGGCGTTCCGGATGGTCGTCCGGGGACAGGTGTCCTCGACACAGGTTCCGTCCGTGCTGTGATGGTAGCCGGTCGGGCAGGCCTTGCGCGGGCCTGGGCCTGGCGGGGGCGGATCCCTGGGCGGCGGCGCCAGGGAGATGCAGGTCTCCGAGATCGGATCGCGGCGCGTGTTGGCCGGACACATCTTCGGGACGCACCGGGTGCCGTCGGAGGAGAACCGCTCATGCTCCTCGCACTCCACCGGACCCTGGCATTTTCCGTCGGCGCCGCGCTTCTGGCCCTTGGGGCAGGACTGCCACACGCAGACCTGGGCACCCTCGGGACGGAACTTGCCCGCCGGACACGGTGCGCAGCGCATGCCCGGATCGCGGAACCCGGTGGTGCCGCAGTCGACCGGAACGCAGTAGTTCAGGCCGTCGGGCCTGAAGAAGCCCTCCTTGCAGCGACAGGCGCCCGTCTCCGGGTGCTTCTCATGGCCCTCGGTGCAGGTGGCCGGTGCGCAGTGCCTGCCGTCAGGGCTCAGCAGGGTGCCGGCCGGGCAGGCGCAGTCATGGGTCTTCGGATCGCGGATCGATCCTTCGGGGCAGGTCTTGGGGACGCAGGAGGGTGCTACGGCCGGCCGGAACAGGCCCGCAGCGCAGGGGACGCACTGGTGCTCGGCGTCGCGATCGTGATGCAGCGGACAGACCTGCGGCACGCAGCGGGTTGCGGACGGATTCATCATCTGGTCGACCGGGCACACGCAATTTCCCAGGGTGTCACGCACCGCACCCGCGGCGCACGTGATGGGCACGCACTGCAGACGACCCACCGGCCGGATCTGCCCCGACGGGCAGGGCGGGAAGGCGCACTCGTCGGTCTGCGGATCCCGCTTGATGCCGCGCGGGCAGACCTTCTGGACGCAGCGCTTCTGATCCACGGAAAGCCTCAGCGGTCCGGCGCACGTGATGGGCACGCACTTCTGGGTCACCCCGTCGCGCTGGGTGCCGACCGGGCACGAGAGCTCCACGCAGTAGTCCTTGTCCATGGGCCGGACCAGTCCGGCCGGGCAGGGGATCCATTCGCATTGGCGGGTGGAGGCGTTCCATCGCTTCTGGGCATCGCAGGTGCGCGCAACGCAGGTGAGCGAGCCGGCCGGGCGCCATTGGCCGGCCTCACAGGGATAGCACTTCAGATCCGAGGCGAGGTAGGCCTCCTCTCCGCAGTCCTTCAACTGGCACTGGCCGTTTTTCAGTTCCATGCCCGGCTTGCAGGCGCACAGGCCGTCAGGACCGCGCACGGAACCCCTTGGACAACTGGCCGAAGATACGCAGGTGCCCTTCGCATCGGCGACGGTCCCTCGTGGACAGCGCGCTACGCAGGTATCCAGATCGGCCACGCGGAACTGCCTGGCCGGACATCGTTTGGGCACGCAGACGGCGGCCTTCGGGCTCCATCGATCGTTGGCGCCGCAGCGCGGTTTGCAGGTCATGTCCTTGCCCCGGATCTGGTCCGCAGAGCAGGATCGCGGCACACAGCGTGATGCCCCCGCAAGGATGGCGGTGCCCGCGGCACAGTAGCACCGTCCGTCGCTGCCCCTGAACTGCCCCGGCAGGCACGTCACCGGAACGCAGTAGCCACCCTTTGGATGGGCATGCAGTTTCTGGTCCTTGGGGCAGTGGCAGACCCCGGCCTTGTTGCGGGTCGCGCCCGCAGGACAAGGGGGCTTTGGTTTGGACTGGGCCGAGGAAACTTGAAAGTTCAGGAAGAACGCAAAGATCACCACTGGACGAAAAATATTGTTCATGGAACCTCCAACCATCCGCCTGAAAACAAGCAGGAAAAATGCAAAAACCGGGAAAAAGACGGATGCCTGTTCGATTTTCTTCATATCCCAAGGACCGAAACATCGCAAATAAAGTGACGGATCTGATTATCACAATTATTTCAATCACTTACAGGCATTCCGGAAAAGAAGAGCCTGCTTTTTGACTATGTACAGTGCTCATGTTCCGTACGTCTTTCAAGCGTTTTTCGGGCCCGATTTTGGAAAATTCGGAGCGTCCTTGCCATCCGGAAGTCAAACGGGTTAACTCAGTAACACTTTGCGGCCCCGTTGTTCGCAACGTCTGAAAGAACATGAACATTTCTTTGTGGAATCACATCTCATCCTTACTGGAGCAGGAAATCCTGCCGCTGAACTTCAGCCTGTTCCTGTCGGATGTGGTGGTTTCCGGTGACGGGGACGAGTTGATCCTGTCCTGTCCCAACGAGTTCGTGCTCGAGCAGGTGCGATCCAACTACGAGGAGCGCATCCGGGAGCTGGCCCGGCAGATCTCCGGAAGGGAAATCGCCGTCCGGGTCACCAGCGGTCCGCAGATCGCGACCCCGCCGGTCCGGCTGATGCCCGCGACCCCCGCCGGGGAGTCCCTGTCCCCGCCGGATCCGTCGACCTTCCTGCTCAACGCGGAGGTCGTCGAGGGGCCCGAGAACCTGTTTGCATGGCAGGCCCTGCGCCAGGCCATCGCCTTCCCCGGCCGCTACAACCCGTTGTTCGTGTATGGGAAGACCGGCGTCGGCAAGTCGCGGTACCTGCAGACGATCGCCAGCGCCTACGAGAAGCGCGGCAGGAAGGTGCTTCTCCTGCGTGGCTTCGAGTTCATGAACCAGTACATGATGGCCGTGCAAAAGAACGCCTATGAGGCGTTCTACCAGCACTTCCGTGGCCTGGATCTGCTGTGCATTGACGACGTTCACTATCTCGAGGGGAAGGACCGGACCCAGGAGACCTTCACCAACATCTTCAACGGCCTGTTCGACTCGGGGGCCCAGATCGTCCTGAGCGCCGACCGGCCGCCCAACGCCATCACAGGCATGATGGAGGCGCTCGTCTCGCGTCTGACCTGGGGACTGATCCTCGAGATCGCGCCGCCCTCGGAGACCACCCGGCGACGGCTCGTCGAGCGCTGGAGCGCCCACGCGCAGCCCCTGCCTGCCGCGGTCGTGGAGCGGCTGGTGGCCCACCCCTTTGCCAGCGTGCGCGCCTTTGAGGGGGTCCTGACGCGGTTGTGGGCGCAGACGGAGATCTTCGGCCGTCCGGTGGGCCTGCGGGAAGTGCAGGAGGAGCTGGAGAGGACCGGGGAGGACGCCGCACCCCTGGGACTGTCCGAGATTGAACGGCTCGTCTGCGATCATTACAACCTCTCTTCGCGGGAGTTGACCGGGAAGGATCGCTCCCTGCGGGTCGCGCGGCCGCGCCAGCTGGCGATGTATCTGGCCAAGAAGCACGGCAGCTCCAGCTACCCCGTGATCGGCGAGTTCTTCGGCCTCAAGAGCCACTCGTCGGTGATCAGCGCCTGCAGGCGCATCGAGAAGTTGCGGCGATCCGATCGACAGTTGTCCCTGGATCTCGATGAAATCGAAAAAAACCTGAAATAGAGCGGGCGACAGGTCCGACAGGTCTGGGCGACCGTGAGACCGGTCGCGGGTCTGACTGGTCTGACAATTGTTTCTGTGAAAGCGTGGGAAGAGAGAAAAGGTGGGAACGAAATCGCCGGGGAAACTACTCGGGAGCGGGTTCGCCGCCGCCCTCTTCGCCACCGCCACCGGGGCCGCCGCCGCCCTCTTCGCCCTCGGCGCCGCCGCCTTCTTCCATTTCGTCGCCACCGCCGGAGGTCGTGGCCTCCTCGGCGTTCTTGCGCATCATGGTGGAGACCTTGGCTTCCTTCTGCATGTTGGCGTTGGCGTTGGAGGACTTGCCCATGGCCAGCAGGCCGATGGGCATCAGGGAGAGCACCATGGCGATGAAGCCCAGCGTAAACAGGGCGCGGCTGATCGGGGTGTGCTCCATGGCCATGCGCTCGAAGCGGGTGGCTTCGCTCACGGGCAGGGCTTCCATCGGGATCGGCTTCTCAACCTCGGGGGCGTTGAGTTTGTATTCCCCGCCGCCCATCGAGGGCATTTCCTCGCGCATCTTGCCGATGCGTCCGGTGGCGGCCATGGCGATGGCCACCAGGGGACCCACGCCCAGCAGCGCGACGATCATCACGACGATGTCGCCTGAATAGAAGCCGGCCACGTAGTACCGATACAGGTAGGCTGCGAACATGCCCACAAGGAACACGCCCGCGACATGAATGAAGCCATCGCGGTTCTTCTTGTGTGCCATGTAGGCGGCCCCTGCCATGATCAGGAGCAGGAGGATGAAGATCAGGATCGTGAACGCCATGTCCCTGGACAGGACGGAGTCGGACACGGAGGACAAAACGGAGAGCTTCTGGACGTCCATCGGGGCCATGCCCAACACGTCGGGGCCCTTGCCGTCCTTGCCGGTCTTGCCGACGAACATCGCTTCGGTGGCGTAACATTTGAAGCCGTTGTTCTTGCGGACCACGTCATTGAGTTTGCCGCAGGTCTCGGCTTTGGAGGCGTAATCCTCGGCGAACTTCTTGTCGATTTCCTTGAAGTCCGGGGATGCAAAGGCGCCGACCATCTTGCAGGTCAGGTATTCCGACTCCAGGGCGAACATCTTGGGGGTGCAGTCCGTGGCGTTGTCGATGACCACGCATTCCTTGTTTTTCAGGCGGTCACCCGAGCAAGGCGTCGGGGATCCGACCTTGAACATGCCCAGGGGAATGATCAGGGTGATGAAGCTCAGTCCGACACCGATCAACAACATGTTGGACATGCTGCTTCCGAACTTGTTCGGTCCGGGGGAGCCGTACGATGATCCCGTGGACCCGTAGTCGAACTGACCTCCCGCGGGCGGCGGGGGCGGCATGGGATTCTGATTTTGCGGTTCCAAAGGCTGCATTCCGTTTTGATCGTTCATGCGGTCCTCCATGAAAGTGATTGATTCCTAACCTACCGGAAGATACGGAGTCAAGAACTAGTTCTCCGTTTTTTCGAGAAAAACGCGAAAAAACGCACTCCGGCGGGATCGGATCCGGGCTTCCCCGGTGGGAGGGAACAGGTGGGCAGCATCCATGGGCCCGGACCTTTGGAAGACCGGCTCTGCAGAGTCGGTCGATCGGCGTCACGTTGAGACGGCCGAACCGGAACCACCACCGGCGCGTCGACCGCAGCCGGAAGGGAAGCGGGACGGATCCGGAGATCGGAACCGCTTCAGGAGCTGTCCACCGGCTCCCGGGTATGGTATAAAGCGGTTTTGTCGAAGTTGCAATTATTGTTTTACTGTATTTTTTCCAGTGAGGAGAGAAAAGTGCTGTCATTGATTCAAAAACTTGGCTATTTTCCACGCACAGCCGTGTGGGAACTGACCCTTGGCTGTAATCTTTGTTGCAGGCACTGCGGGTCGCGCGCGGGCCAGCCCCGGGAACGCGAACTGAGCGCGGATGAGGCCTTCAGCCTCGCGGACGAACTGGTGGATCTCGGGCTGGAGCGGATCACCTTGTCCGGTGGCGAGCCCACTCTATGTGAATACTGGGTCGAACTGGGCGCCCGGTTGGTGAAGGCCGGCATTAAAGTGAATCTGATCAGCAACGGCATGGGCTGGAACGGTGATCACGCCCGTCGGGCCAAGGAGGCCGGATTTGAATCGGCCGCCTTCTCGGTCGACGGCTTCGCGTTCGCCCACGACCATATCCGTGGCGTGGAGGGCGCCTTCGATCACGTGCTCGAGGCGTTCGCAGCCTGCCGCGAGGCGGGGCTCCCGATCGGGTGCGTGACCACGGTCTACAAGCACAACTGGCGTGACCTGCGCAAACTTCGTGCCTTCCTTCACGATCAGGGCGTGCGCTCCTGGCAGGTGCAGATCGGCAATCCCGCGGGCAACATGAGCGATCATCCAGATCTGGTGATCGTGCCGCAGGATCTGCTCGAGATCGTCCCCGAACTGGCCGCCCTGCGGCGTGAGGACGAGAAGCCCGACGTGTACATCGGTGACAACGTCGGCTACTTCGGACCCTATGAAAAGGATCTGCGGGACACGGGCCGGGAGATCGACTTCTGGCTGGGTTGCCGTGCCGGCCTGCAGGTCGTCGGCATCGAGAGTGACGGCGGCATCAAGGGATGCCTGTCGCTGCCGTCGGAGCTCAACCGGGAGGATCGCTTCCTCGAGGGCAACGTGCGGCGGCGATCGCTCACCGACATCTGGTGCGATCCCGACGCGTTCTCCTACAACCGCAAGTTCAGCGTCAGTCGCCTCTCCGGTTTTTGTGCGCTCTGCAAGTACAATGAGGTCTGCCGCGGTGGCTGCCTTTGGACCGCGTTTTCACATTCCGGCGACCGGTACGAGAATCCGTTCTGCTACTACCGCGTTGCGGTGGAAGCGGGCGTGCTCGAGCCCTGAAGACACCATGCCTTTTTTCGTCCTCCTCCTCCAGATGACGGCGCTTTCGGGTCCGCCGGGGAGCCCGTTCCCTGATTCGTTTAATTATGCAATATCTGCTCATAGTTCAGAGCGGGCCCGCGTGTTCGGGCAGCCCGTTCTGGACACGCCGGTTCTCGGGGTGATCGAGCAGGGCGGCGACTTTCCGATTCACGAGATCCTGGAAGACAGGTCCTGCCCGGGGGGGTACTTCCTCCGGATCGCGCGATCCCACTTTGTCTGCTCGGCCCACTTTTCCCCTTCGGCTCGGTTTCCCGCCCGGGCCCCCGTGGTGGTCGTCGACGAAACGATGGACTCGTCCCTGGCCTGGAGGCGCACGAAGGTCGCCACGCCGGTCTGGGCCTCCCGGGCGGACCGCCTCGCGGGAAAGCCGGCGTTTCTTCTGCCGCGCAACGCACACCTGCTGTACCGGAAGCGCTATGTCACCGTCGACGGGGAGTTGATGTACCTCACTCTCAAGGACTATCTCGTGGCCAGCGCCGACCTGGAGGAGGCCAGTCCGTCGACCTTCTCAGGAAAGCGCACCGAGGGGGCCGGTGATCTCGCCTGGGCGGTCGTGTACCGCTATCCGACGGTTCCTGTGGTGGATCTCGATCGGGGGCGCCCGCGGCGGCGCCTGCAGGACAAGACCTGGGTGAGGCTGGCCACTACCGAGCCCGTCGAGCGCGACGGCAGGAAGTATTACAGGATCGAGGATGGTTGGGGCGTGTCCGAGGAGCACCTGCGGCTGTTCACGCTCGGTGAGCCGCCCGAAGGGACCGCGCCCGGGGAGCCCTGGATCGAGGTGAACATGACCTCCCAGACGCTGGTGGCCTACGAGGGCTCCAGGCCGGTGTTCCGCACGCTGATCTCCAGCGGCAGGGTGGGCACCGACACCGTGCCGGGCCTGTACCGGATCTACTTCAAGCGGGCGGTGCAGGACGTCTCCCGCAAGCGCGCAAAGAAGGTGGACTATTTCTTCGAGTCCGTGCCCTTCGTGCAGTTCTTCCACGGTGTCTTCGCGTTCCACTCCGCGATGTGGCACCACGCCTTCGGCTTCCCCCACAGCATGGGCTGCGTGGAGACCTCCCTGCGGGACGCGGCCTTCCTGTTCGGGTGGACCCATCCCCGCGTCCCTGACGGCTATCTCGCGCTGACCGACTCCGTGGAGGATCCGGGCACGCTGGTGCGCATCGTCAAGTTCCCGGGCCACCGCGTGCCCACGCGGTTCCATCCCCGCGCCGTTCCACCGGAAGAGTGACGGCCCCCTGCATCGAAGAAACGACTCTTCGCGGTCACTCCCAGTCGGCTGCGGACTTGAGCCCGGTGGACGGATCGGCGACCGGCGTCGGTTCGACCGGCGTTGGGGCGGCAGCCGGCGTCTCCGGTTGGGTGGTTCCAGGCCTGGCCGTTGTGACCTGCCTGACCGGTGCCGGGCGCACGGTGGAGGCGGCCGGCACCACACGGGTGCGCACGGCGGGCGTACCAGGGGGCTTCATGGCGACCGGGTGAACGGCCGGACTGTTGATGGATGCTGCAGGCGCAGGCGACTGCCGACCGTCGAACTGGCCTCCGACGAGGCGGATCCTGGGCCTGCTTCCTGCCTCCGATGCGACGGCTTCGAAGCGCTGCCAGGCGGGGACCGGACCCGCGGCCAGCTCCCGGATCGGCTGGGCCAGGAAGTAGCCGGCCCCGAGGCTGGTCAGCCCGAGCAACAGGAATGCCAGCGCCCTGCCCGGAGCGCGGTGCCGGCGGCGTCGCGGTGGCGGAAGCTCGACGACGACCACCGCAGGGCGGGCGCGCACAGGGACCGTGTCCGTGGGATCTGCGGCCGGGGCGGGCTCCTCGCGGGTGATCGCGCGGTCCAGGAGGGTCGTGGGACGTTCCGCTTCGCGGTCACCGAGCTCCCAGGTGTCGGAGTGTTCGTCGCGCGCCAGCAGGATCGTGCTGTCCTCCGGTGGAGGCAGAACCGTCTGGTGCGCATGGATCAGCCTGGCCAGCGTGCTCGATGCATCCCGGGGAAACAGTTCCTCGATCCGGGCGCGGGCCTGGGCGGCGCTCGCGAACCGGTTTCCGGGCACCGGATCGAGCAGGCCCAGCAGGAGATGG